>JAJZEJ010000090.1 GCA_021828635.1 Chloroflexota bacterium | reverse complement strand
ATCTAGCGAATAGGACATCTTCTTGCCATGCGGGACAACAAAGATGCCATCCGAACCTTTTTTGAAGCCAGCACTTTGTAGCAACTGAATGGCTGCACTGGTATCTGGCGTTGGTGACGTGGCGGGTAGCGATGGGTCAAGGTATTTCTGCTGATTAGGCAAGATCAGAGCGGTGGTGCTGGCTGGAGCCACATAGCCGCTCTCCGCTTGCTGTGCCATCTGCTCACGGTTGAGCGCATCACTAATGGCCTGGCGTACCGCAACCTGATTGAAGGGATATTTGGTCAGGTTCACATAGAGTGTGAACATGTCGGTGGGAGCCATCCAGTAGTGATTATGTGCCGGGTCTTTGGCGACGTAGGTACTTTGCAGGTCTGGTGCAAAGAAGCTACCCCAGTCAATCTGACCGGCCATGAGCTTCAACTGAAGCGTATTGTTATCTTTCACTGCCGGGTACTGCAACTCGTCAACATGCACAGGTTGCCAATAATTAGGATTTTTGTCATAGACCAGCAAGGCCGGTGTGAAACGAGTCAGTTTGAAGGGGCCGGTACCGACTGGCGGGTCATTGGCAAATTTGGTGGGATCGCCCGCATTCTGGAAGATATGCTGGGGAACAATGTAGGTTTGTCCGGCAATATACCAGAAAAGTGGCGGATAGGGCTTGTTGAAAGTAATCGTCACAGTGTTGCTGTTCGAGGCACTAACGCTACTGATATAGTTCCACAGGCCATTGATATCAGCCGCTGGATACTGCTTGAGCATCTGGAAAGTGAAAGCCACATCATTGGCGGTGAATGGCTGTCCATCCGACCACTTCACACCGGAACGGGTAGTAAAGGTAAGCTGTTTGTAGTCAGAACTCCATTGATAGCTAGTAGCCAACCAGGGAGTCTGTGAACCATTGGCACGATCTACAAAGTAGAGCGGCTCGTAGACCATGCCCTGAATACCAGGGTTAGGGCTGGGATTGTAGGGACTGAGAGCTTTGGTGTAGTCACCACCAACCTGTGCGCCAATGGTGAGAACCGCTTTCTGTGTGTTGCTCTGGCTAGTACCACCACCACAGGCGGTGAGAAGAACAGTAAGGATGACCAGAAAGGATACCAGCATGGTGTTGAACTGTACTTTTCTTCGTGATGACGAAGTGTGCGCGTTGAGAGACATAGGCAACCTCCTGATAAGGACGGAATGACGAAGAAACTGCCTCTTTCGTCAGCCTGTTCAAATAACATGATTGACTGCCAAACGGGATTGGTGAAGACATAGCAAGACCAGTAAGACCAATGGATCAACAGGTCAGCACTGTTCGGCAATGAAAATGCGTTCACTCCTTTCTGCTCGTGTGTTTTCCTGTAACAGGAACGTAATTAAAACGGAATAGATGCTCTACAAACGCTGAGTGAAAACAGAACCTTCTCTGTAAGTTACTGTACATAATTTTCTCGGTTTTGTCAAGACATCTAGACCACTAGATAGGTAAAACAATAAAATTCGTTGCTTCAATGGTCATTAATCGTTGCTGATTGGTTCCTTGCGGTTTTATCATAGACAGAACCTTCTTTATAGCGAAATGGTTAAGAGGGGGTTGCGTTCTGGTAGCCAATATGGTTAAATGCCCGCGTATGGCGGAAGAACCATTGGAACAAAATGCACAGCAACGTGCCTATCGAGCATTCAAGGCACTGACAATGGGAGATGATGCAGCTATTGACCTGGCCCAAGCAGCTCTTCTGATTGCCATGATTGAGCAGCCTGACCTCGATATGTCATTCTATTTGGACCAACTCGACGCATTTGCGCGGCGGGTCAGGTTCGTTTTGGCTTTTCCCGCCCCGCCAGAGGAGACCACGCCCACCTTACCGGAGGGTATAGAACCACTTCGCGTGCTTGAAGTGATGAATGTGATTCTCTTCGAGCAGGAACATTTTCGCGGCAACCTGCATGATTATTACAATCCGTCCAATAGCTTCTTGAACAGGGTATTGGAGAGCCGCACCGGTATTCCTATCACGCTTTCTATTCTTTACATAGAGGTGGGACGACGTGTGGGCTTGCCGCTAGTTGGCATTGGGCTACCTTTCCATTTCATGGTTGGCTGCCCACTATCGCAGGGAGGTATGCTCTATATCGATCCTTTTGAGCAGGGACGCTTTATGGATGAGCAGGATTGCCGCTCAATGGTACGGCGCATGGCCGGGCGCGGGCGCATTCGTTTTCAGGCAGAATGGCTTGCGCCAGTTAGCAACAAACAATTGCTGAGGCGCATGTTGACGAATCTCAAACATAGCTATCTACGTAGCGATTCTTATGCGCTGGCACTGGCTACTTGTGATCGTCTGCTGCTGCTCGCGCCCGTCGCGCCATTCGAGTGGCGTGATCGTGGCATTGTTCATCTGCAACTCAAGCAGTATGGCAAAGCTTTACACGATCTAAAGACCTATATTGAACTGGCTCCCCAAGCTGATGACCGCGATGAGATTATGCGTCACATCTACCACGCTCGCCAGATGATTGCAATGCTGAATTGACATGTACATATTACATGGCCCTTACAAGGAGTGCCATGCCGTTCCCGATGTTCTATGCTTAGACATCCTTCATGCTCAGCGACATTCGACGGCGGTCCATATCAATGCGTACAATTAAAACATCAACCTCGTCGTCAACCTCCAGTTCGCGGCGTGCATCCACTATCATCCCTGGCATATCGCTTTTATGTACCAAGCCGCTCGCTCCTGGCTCTATTTCGACGAAAGCCCCAAAATCCTTTACGTCGGTGACAACGCCACGAACAGTAATGCCCGGTCGGTACTTTAATAATGGGTCATGTTCCTCGACCTGCATGCTAAGTTCGAGCCAGCGTTTTTGCATATTAACGTTGAGAATCAACACCGTTACCTCATCGCCAATGCGTACTACATCTTCGACATCCGCGACATAGCCCCACATCTTACTTTTATGCACCAACCCACTCACGCCCGGCTCAATCTGCACGAAGGCTCCAAACTCCTGAATATCAGTGACAGTGCCAACCACTTTTTCGTCGATGTTGTACTTTAAGAGAGGGTCATTTTCTGGAATCTGCATGCTCAATTCCAGGTTGCCTTGCTCCAAATTGATGTTGAGAATGCTTACCTTGACTTCATCCCCGGTATGCAGCACCTCGTTCATATCTTCGATAAAGCCCCACATCTTCGTTTTATGCACCAGTCCACTCACGCCCGGTTCTACTTCAACAAAAGCTCCATAAGGCAACACTCCAGTAACATGTCCATCAACAATCTGACCAATTTGGTATTGCATGATCGCAGGCAACGGCGGCGCTTCCTGCTCCTCTTTATCCTCTTCCTCATCGTAGAAACTATCTTCCTCTACCGCGCTTTCTCCTACCATCTCCGCACTATCCTGTGCATTTTCCGTCAGTGATTCGCCGCCTTCCAGGACACGCACATACTCAATCGATTCAATAGTGTCCAGGCCATACATACTGCCAATAATGTCTGTACTGACTATATGCTCCACAGTTCCTGTTTCACTGCCTTCATCTGGTAGCATCACCGGTTTGAAAGCGATTACCTCGCTGATGAAACGATGCGAGGCATGATAAAGGGCATGAATAGCAGCTTGATAGACAGGATCGTTGCTAAGCGTGAGCAACATATTGCGTGTGCGATACGCCATTTGCCCATTAAAGTGGAGTTGTTCGTGTTGCCAACTCAGACGTTGCAATCCCGGACGTGGCGTAGCGAGTATCTGCTTGATCTCTGCGGGTAAACGTATGAACGTTGATGAGGAGAGCGTGTCAGGAAAGATTAGCTCGAGCAGAGCTGTCTCACCGATCTCGTAATCGCGTTGAGGTTCTGGTAGCGCCTGACGCGGAACCTCAACGGTATAGATCAGGCCCAGCGCGGCATCGCTCCATTTGAGGACGAGTAGCATGGTATCGTCGTGCTGATGACTGAGCAGTGCAGTCGGCTGATAGGTGCCGTCCTCACGTCGCAATTCGCGCAAGATGCGTTCCAGGTGTACTTCCATCAAAGGCAACAATGAGAGAAGGGCGGTACGTCGCTGCATATCGATGTATTCGACCACAACGGTAAGTTGCACCCCAATATGAATTTCTTTCACGGCTTCATAAAGCGGCGTGAAACTCAGGTGGTCGGGGTCGATTAACAACTCAAGTTGTGTCCGTGGCTCACGGACAACGAGGGAGATAAGATTATCTTGTGGTCGCTCATCATAACCCGCGACGGTGACAGTGATGATGTCCCCAACCTGATAGGTCTCGCGGAACAGGTCGAAGGGCGCACGGTCGCGGAAGAAGAAGGTCTCGTTGGTGGTCATCGCCTCGATGACGGCCTTCTCCGCGACCGCGTCGCGGCCCAGGCGGAGCGCGGCGACGAGGGC
>JAJZEJ010000031.1 GCA_021828635.1 Chloroflexota bacterium | reverse complement strand
ATGTTATTCGCGTTGGTCAACACATTCCTACACAGCCCATTTGCTCCTATTATGGACATGCTGATGTGGTACAGGCTATTACCTGGTCGCCCGATGGCACAAAGATTGCCTCGGCCAGCTACGATGGCACGGTGCAAATCTGGAATGCTGCTACTGGTAAACACATATATACATATTGGGGACACAAGTATTATCCCTTAAACACAGCCGCCTGGTCGCCCGATGGCACCTATATCGCTTCAGCATCTGGACCACGCATGGATGATAACCCTCCAGGTAACCCTACCGTTCACATATGGAATGCCGCAACAGGTGCCTTAAAAACAATGTATTATGGGCATTCCCAATATGTACAAGCTATTAGCTGGTCGCCTGATAGCACGATGATTGCCTCTGGCTCAGACGATAGGACAGTGCAGGTCTGGCATGCTACTAGTGGTTCTACTATTTACACTTACAGAGGCCATTCTTCCAGTGTCAGCACAGTCGCCTGGTCGCCCAAGAGTTCGCTCATCGCCTCGGCTGGCGGAGACTCAGTACATCTCTGGAAACCGTACTAGAAAACATATGTTATACTTACACCATCGGGGCCGTTCGTTCAGAGCTTCACCATACACAAAGGAGTGTTTCGATGATCGCTAGAGACATTATGACTCACCGCGTCTATACCACTACTCCCCAGGCCACGGTGCAGGAAGTGGCCCAACTCCTCACACGGGAACGCATTAGCGGCGTCCCCGTCGTCAATCCTGATGGCAAATTGATCGGTATTGTCACAGAGGCAGACATCATTGCCAAAACTACGGCAAGCAACCTGCATGTGAAAGACATTATGAGCAGCGAGGTGATCGTCGTAAGCGAGGATACACCCGTCAGCGAGATTGCGCAGTTGCTCACTACCAAAAGAATCAAACGTGTGCCGGTCGTGCATGAGGGACGACTCGTCGGCATTGTAAGCCGCGCCGACATCGTGTACGCCGTCGCGCAAGGCCACCTGACTATCCGTCAGTGATAAGCACCCTTTGAATATGTCTGGAAAGCACAATCATCCCCTGTGCTATACTCTACAAGAGGAGTGATTGACAGTAGTTATCAGCACAATAAAGGAGCAAGTTTGATGGCTGTGTCGCATCTTGTCGAGGAAGAACAGGCACTGATTGAAGCAATCCGCGAGCTAGCTCAGGAGCGGGTGAAGCCACGGGCCGCCGAGATAGACCGTAGCGGCGAATATCCCTGGGATATGAAAGAACTGCTGGCCCAGCAGGATATTCTAGCCATGCCTTTCCCCAGCGAATACGGCGGCTTGGGTGCGAGCGAGCTGGCCGTCGCAATGGCAATTGAAGAACTCTCACGCGCCTGCGCCACCACTGGTCTGATTCTGGCCGTGCAACAACTTGGCGCGATGCCGATTCTGCTGGCGGGCAACGAAACACAGAAACGCATGTATATCCCCTCACTGGCCTCCGGCGCATGGCTCTCTGCTTTTGGTCTGACCGAAGCTGGTTCCGGCTCGGATGCTGCTGCAATGCGTACCTTCGCCGTGCGCAAAGGCGATAAGTACGTCCTCAACGGCTCGAAACGCTTCATCACGAATGGAGGCTTAGCACAGGTCAACTCCGTGATGGCAATTACCGATGTCAGTAAGGGAACACGCGGCATCAGCGCCTTTATTGTCGAAAAAGATTATCCCGGCTTCTCGGTTGGGCGCATTGAAGAGAAGATGGGCATCAAAGGCTCACAAACCGCTGAACTCATGTTTACCGACTGCGAAGTACCCGCCGAAAATCTGCTGGGCCGCGAGGGCGATGGTTTCAAAATTGCTATGATGACGCTTGACCGCACCCGTACCGGTATCGGCGCACAGGCGCTCGGCATTGCTCAGGGCGCACTCGATCTGGCCGTCGAATATGCTAAACAGCGCGTACAGTTCAATCAGACTATCGCTAGCTTTCAGGGTATTCAGTTCATGCTGGCCGACATGGCAACCAAAGTCGAAGCCTCACGCCTGCTTGTCTACAATGCCGCCGAGATGATGGATAACGGCGAACCAACCTTCGGCAAATACTCGTCGATGGCGAAAATGTTTGCCTCAGATAGCGCGATGGAGGTCACAAACGACGCCATTCAGGTGCTTGGCGGCTATGGCTACATCAGCGAGTATCCAGCGGAACGCATGATGCGCGACGCGAAGATCACGCAGATTTACGAGGGAACCAACCAGATTCAACGCCTAGTGATCGCTCGCGCCCTGCTGTCAGGTCTATAACTCTTTTCGTAGAGACCGATTGATCGCGTCCGCCCTCGCGTCCATACGTGGATGCATTCTCATCATGGCATTGACATTCACGTATGGATGCAATATCAGCGTTAACAGAGAAGAGCGTATGAATTGTATTATTCGACAGGCCAAGCAGGAAGATCAAGAAGCTCTCGTAACATGCGTACAAGACGGCTATCGCCGGATTTTTCTGCGGAAAAGGCTGAAATGAACATAGATTTTCTCAAGTGTCTTCTTGCGCATCAAACTCATTTTTTACCAAAGGTGGTGGAGAGATTGATCCTAATAACTTGGCTATAGGAAATATACAAGTGATCGTCTTCATCGGCTTGCAAGGTGCTGGCAAAAGCACGTTTTACCGCTCATACTTTGCACAAACGCATGTGCTGGTGAGTAAAGATTTGTTGCAGAATAATAAGCGACCAGCACAGAGGCAACGACGATTGATCGAGGAGGCATTACAGATGGGGCAATCTGTCGTCGTGGATAACACGAATCCTACGCCAGAGATACGCGCTGAACTGCTTCAACTTGGGCATCTATATAACGCAGAGGTGATTGGCTACTTTTTTGAGTCGAACGTGCGAGAGAGTCTGGAGCGCAATCGTCAGCGTCAGGGTAAAGCGCGAGTGCCGGATGTGGCAATTTACGTGACCGCCAAAAAGCTGGTTATGCCTACCTACACGGAGGGTTTTGACCAGCTTTACATAGTGCGTGCTGGCAATGATGGTAGCTTTATCGTGCATCCGCTATCACGTTTAGAGGAGACGACCGCTCGCCACTTTGATTTGCCACAAAGCCCACAGTGTATTGGCGCAGAGCAGAATACCGACAATCCAGTTTGTCCAGGCGACGCCGTTCATGCCAGCATAACCCACGATCCAGGGAGACAGGAAAAGCCAGATGCCGATGAGCGCGTTGAGAATGCCACCCAGAGCGCGTCCGCCGACAATCAGTTCATAAATGCTCATCACGAGAGCGACGGCGGCGAATATCCAGGTATTCCAGGTGGCGGGAACATTGCCCCACATCACTGAATAGACAGGCGATGCCAGCAGAATGACACAGAGCAGAATATTGACCCACCACCAGCGTAGAGATAGTTTGGCAATACGCTCCTCCGAGGCCGAATACGCTCCTCCCGTGTGAGTAACCTTACTATCCATCTTCTTCATGCTCCTTCTTAATGAATACTCAACATAAATATCGCTACACGACACATATGACACGAATATAAGCATGAGAAAGATGAATTACACCGCTCGCACCAACACCTTATCAATGCGCCGTCCATCCATATCGACAATCTCGAAAACAGCATTACCAATGGTCACGGCATCGCTAACCTTCGGGATACGCCCCATATAAGATAGAATCATACCAGCTAACGTGTGATAGGGCTTACTCTCCATGCTTTCTTCCTCTGGAGGCGGAACAAAGCCCGTGCGCTCCCATACTTCTTCGTGGGCGACCATGCCATCAACCAACCAGCTTCCATCGTCGCGCTTCACAAAATCTGGCGACTCCGGCACGTCATACTCGTCCTGTATCTCGCCAACCAACTCTTCCAGTAAATCCTCCAGCGTCACTAACCCAATCACCTGGCTGTATTCATCGACAACAATGCCGAGATGAATACCGTTGCGCCGGAAGGTGGTTAGCAGGTCGTCGGCGTGCTGAAACTCGGAGACGAAGAAGGGCGCACGTGCCAGTTGAGTCAAATCAACCGAAGCTTCAGGGTCATGCGCACGCAAAAGGTCTTTGGCATAAAGCACTCCGATAATATTATCCAGTGTATCCTGATAGAGCGGCAGGCGGCTATGACCAGAACTTACAAATGTTTGAATAACATTGTTAAGTGGTGTACCAACTTCAACAGCAATGATCTCTGTGCGCGGTGTCAGAACGGCGCTGACGGGGCGGTCGGTGAAGCGAAAGACACGGTTGATAAATTCTTCCTCGCGGCTCTCGACTGTGCCACTGGCAATACCTTCACGCGCCAGATACACAATATCTTCCTCTGTCACCAATGCATCGCTACTTCTTTTTACCCTGAGCAGACGCAAAACCGCAGTGACAGAACCATTGAGAAGTGAGATAATGGGACGCAACAGCCTGGAAAGCCCCAGCAT
>JAJZEJ010000857.1 GCA_021828635.1 Chloroflexota bacterium | reverse complement strand
GGAGCGGAGATCGTGCAGGCACGGTTGTGGGATGCGCTCCTCTGGCGTATTCATAGCACTGGCGATCTGGAGATTGTGCGACCCAGTAACATTCTGCTTGGTTATAGTGCTACTCCCACCGCTATCGAATCCTTCCAGCCGTGCATTGAGGGTGCAGGTGAACCATTACGTCGATTAGAGCAACCAGCAGAGAAAGTAGCGTGCAAAATTCCTGCACGTCAACTTAAAATCCCTGCGGCGGCTCAGGACCACGAATTGTCACAGCTTGCACGCACATTGGGTATTCCCTATCTCTCACTATTGCCACGCCAATTACCAATGCAGGTGCTACGCCTGATTGATCCTAAACTGGCACAAGAGTTGCGTTGTTATCCTTTGGGGCGCAATAAGGATGTACTAACCGTGGCGATAGCTAACCCACAGGACAGCTCGGCGCTTGTGCGTCTGGAGCAAGCCACAGGTCTACATATTTTTCCAGTGCTTGCTCCACCGCTTGAACTTCAAACAGCCCTGGAGCAGCTTATTTGATATTCTTATCTATGCTTGTTATAATGCCTGAAACTATCGTAGAAATAAGCAATAGAGAGGTTCTATTTTTATATGCGTATCCTCGTTACTGGTGGCGCAGGCTTTATTGGCTCGCATATTGTCGATCAATGTATTGCCGCCGGTCATACTGTGGCAATTGTGGACAACTTGTGGGACGAAGGCGGCGGTAAGCTCTCTAATTTGAATCCACAAGCGCACTTTTATCGTGCCGATATTACTGACGAGGCCGAGTTAGTGCGTATTTTCGACGAGGTGGGACCGGAGATTGTCAGCCATCAAGCTGCTCAACATAGCGTGTCTGTCTCGACCAAATATCCCATGCTTGATGCCCGTGTCAATGTGCTTGGTCTGCTCAATGTGTTGACCAACTGCACGCGCATCGGCGCACGCAAGATCATCTTTGCCTCTTCCGGGGCAACCTATGGCACACCCGCGCGTCTCCCGCTTGATGAAGAGGTTGTGCAGTGTCCAGAGTCACCCTATGGTATCACGAAGATGGTCGCGGAACACTACCTGCGCTATTGGCAAGAGGCCAATGGTTTGGCGTATACGGCGTTGCGCTATGGCAATGTCTATGGACCACGCCAGGATCCCAATGGCGAGGCCGGTGTGATTGCCATCTTTGCTAAACGCTTCCTCAAGCACGAGCCTGTGCGCATTGATTGGGACGGTGAGCAACGCAAAGATTATGTCTTTGTCAAGGATGTAGCTCGTGCTAACTTGTTAGCTATCGAACGTGGCGACAACGACCTCTTCTGTGTTGGTACCGGGCGTCCCGTCTCCGTGAACGAAATTTATGAGGAGTTAGCGAAGCTTACTCATTACCAGCCGGAGATTACACGTGCGCCCAAACGCCCCGGCGATATCTATCTGGCCTACTTCAATGCTAATAAGGCCGAGCGTGTGCTAGGTTGGCAGCCAACCGTCAGCTTCGAGGAAGGTGTCAAGGCTACCGTCGAATTCTTCACTTGATACAAGTGATTAAAGCATACTATCGGTATGCACAACTGTTTTACCATAATGGCGCACTACTTCACGCATGTGGCGTGTGATAATGTGCGCCAGAATCATATGGGCGTCTTCTTCCTGCTCGATATTGTGTCCTGGGGCTAACACATAGACATCGACCATTTCTTTGATTTTGCCTCCATGCGCACCCAACAATGCAATCGTCCAGGCCCGATGTTGTCTTGCCAGGCGCATAGCATTGATCACATTGAGCGAGTTACCACTGGCACTGATGCCAATAACGGTATCGCCTGGCTCAATGAGATTGGCAAGTTGCTCGGCGAAAATATGCTCATATGCAGTATCATTGCTCCATGCGGTAATCAGTGGCACATGGTCGGTCAGTGAGATGGCTTTGAGACGTGGCACGCCGGGCATAATGGTATTCTTAGCCAGGTCCAGCGCGAAATGCGAGGCGGTTGCGGCGCTTCCACCATTGCCCATGATGAAAACACGGTGGCCCTCATGGTAAGTTTGTTCCAGTATATCGAGCAGATGTTGCAGCTGCGGCACCGAAATCGCATGCATCATTTGTTCTACTTCACCAAAGTATTGTTGAATCACATCCATAAAACAGGCTCCTCTTTCTCAAGCAAGGCTATCTTCATAAGGCATAACCCAGGCACCGTTGAAGGATGCAACATTCATAACGACCGAAGCACCTTTCTGATCAAAATGAAAGTTCATGCGTTTCAGACCATGTTCCTCTAAAACGCGCGTGACTGTCTCCTGTGCTTCTTCCTGACAATAGAGTAGCAGGAAACCGCCACCGCCCGCACCGGTAATCTTGCCCGCCGAAGCACCGTATTGGCGTGCCAATTCATAACATTCGTCGATAAAGCTGGTTGAGAGATTGGGAGCTAGCCGTCGTTTCTCTAACCAGGAATAGTGCAGCAGGTGCGCGAAGCCGTCCAGGTCGCCGCGCTCCAGGCAAACCTGAACATCCAGAGCAACCCGCTTGATGTTGTGCAGCGCCTGTAATACCTGCTCATCTTTATTTTCAGTCGATTGACGTTGATGTTTGAGGATAGAAGTTGATTCCCGTGAGCTGCCGGTAAAGAAGAGCATCAGACGCCGTTCCAGTGTCTGGCGCACTGTTGGCTCAATCGCCAGTGGCTCGACCGTGACACCTTCATTAGTAAAGGTGATCTTATTCAGTCCGCCGAAAGCTGAGGCGTATTGATCTTGTTTACCAATCGGCATACCCATCTTGGTGATCTCAATAGATGAGGCAAGTTCGGCAATCTGTAGTTTCGTCATGGGTTTTTCAGTAAGTGTGGATAGCGCCCGCACCAGTGTCACTGCGGCAGCACTGGACGAACCCAGGCCAGTTCCTGGTGGCACTTCACTGGCAATAAATAGATTGATGCCTCGACGAATGCCAAAGTGATGCAGCACCGCTTTAGGCAACGCCAGATCGCCATTCCAGAAAAGATCGTCATAGGGAGAGTGACGGAACAGAGAACGATAGTCGGCGGAGATGACCTGGAGATCGTCCGCATCATCAGTGGTAATGATGGCATAAAAGTATTTATTAATAGCAGTACTAACGACTACGCCGCCATAACGAGCATAATAAGCTTCTAAATCAGTTCCTCCTCCACCAAAGCTAATGCGCATCGGCGCTCTGGCAATCAGCATCTTTCTCTCCTTATCGTAACAAGTGAACCTTCCATGCTATAGTATTATCCCACGAGTTTATGAATGGTGTGTCAGGAAGTCACAGTTTCCTTACGCACTCTACAAACGTTGTAGAGCAAAAGATTATAGGGAACAACGCACCGGTAGTATATCCGGTTTGTCGATCCCTATAAAAATTTCTTGTTCTGTTTCTTATTACGTATTAGGATTGGTGCATTGCCTCAATTAGGACTTTTGCCACCTCTGGCCGTGAAAATTCGCGTGGCGGAATCTCACCCGCCTGTAACATCTGGCGAACTTTGGTGCCGCTCAGGACAACATGCTGATCGCTACTATGTGGGCAGGTCTTAGTTGATGCCATGCTATCGCAGGCGCGACAGAAGAAGGCATGATCGAAGAACATTGGCGTGATGCCTAATTTGGCCGCATCAAAATTTGCGAAGATGTAGTGAGCATCATAGGTGCCGTAGTAGTTACCCACGCCGGCATGATCGCGGCCCACAATGAAATGCGAGCAACCATAATTCTTGCGCATCAGGGCATGGAAGATGGCTTCGCGTGGTCCCGCATAGCGCATAGCGGCTGGTAATACACCCAGTATCACACGCTCAGCCGGATAATAGTTCTCCAACAGCACTTCGTAGCAGCGCATACGGACATCGGCGGGAATGTCGTCGCCCTTTGTGTCGCCGACTAGTGGATGCAAGTAGAGGCCATCGACCGTTTCCATCGTGCACTTCTGAATATATTCGTGAGCGCGATGAACGGGATTGCGCGTCTGGAATGCCACAATGCGCTTCCAGCCACGCTCGGCGAACTGTTGGCGCGATTGTGTCGGTGTGTAGCGATAGGCAGCGAATTGCTGTGGTTGCAACGCGACAACGCGCACCGGACCACCCAGCAGAATCTCACCTTGCTGATAGACAATGCTCACACCAGGGTGGGCCTCTTCCTCGGTGCGATAGACTTGGCGTGCCTCAAGTTGCTTATCATAGCTATACTTCTCTTCGATGTTCAAGACAGCTTGTAAAGTACCATCGCTATTGACCAGTGCTACCTGCTGGCCCTCTTTCAGCTCTTCAGCTTGTGCTGCCGAGACGGGCAATGTAATCGGAATAGACCAGGGTAGCCCATTAGCCAGGTGCATATCGTTGACCACGCTGAGATAGTCGGCACGCAGCATAAAGCCATTGAGAGGACTATAGGCACCATTTG
>JAJZEJ010000561.1 GCA_021828635.1 Chloroflexota bacterium | reverse complement strand
GCAACCTACCAGGAGTAAAACGACAATGGCAACACCCAAAACGCAAGCTGGGATGCTCAAAGACATCACCAGTTCGCCTACAGTAGCAACGGCGAAAAAAGATGCGAAGCCTTTGATGCAATTTTACACCAAATTTAACAACGATTGGGTTATGAACTTTGCTGCCATGCTAGCTTACAACCTGCTCATGTCCGTCTTCCCTATCGCCTTAGCTGTTCTCTCTATCACCGGTCTTATTCTTGGCAATCACCTCAATTCATCCATCATTGCGAGTATCAGACACATATTGCCAGGCTCCGTCTCTTCTGATGTAATAGCTAGTATTATCAGTAGATTGAACCACATATCAGGTATTCTCGGTATTATTGCCGTTGTTCTGGCAATCTTCTTCGGCTCGCGTCTCTTCGTCACCATCGAGAACTGCTTCGATATCATCTATCATGTCCGACCCCGCCCAGTGATTCGTCAGAACATCGTGGCTATTCTGATGCTACTGCTCTTTGTCGTCCTTATCCCTATCATGGTTGTCACTTCGAGCGGCCCAACACTTATTCTGTCTATTCTGCGCAAGACCGCCTTGCAGTCTATCACTAATATTGGTGTCATCCTTTACACGGCTGGCATCATCGGTGGTTTGCTAGCGGCTTTTATTCTGTTTGAAGCTATCTATGTTGTCATGCCTAATCAACGCATCAGTTTCAAGCATAGCTGGTTGGGTGCGTTAGTAGCTGCAATTGCTCTAGAACTCTACTTGCTCTTTTTCCCGCTCTATACCAGCCATTTCCTGACTGGTTATGCGGGACAGGTTGGTTTTGCGGTGATCCTACTGGTCTTTTTCTACTACTTTGCGGTCATTCTGCTCGTTGGCGCTGAGGTCAACGCATTTTTCTCAGAGCATGTTCAACCCCTCCCCAATGATCTGGCGACCTTCGCCACAACAATGGCAGGCAAATTGAACAAAGATCGTCCCGCGCAAGAATCGCCTTCGCACCAAAATCCCAAACCCACGAATGAAAAAGATGCGGCTCACATCGCCGAAGCCGAAAAGAAAACACAACCTGATGAACAACAGGCTAAAAACAGTTTCTTTCAACGATCAAGCAGAAATAAAACACAAAGGATACAAACACCACCAAATCAGCCAACAAAGAAGGTCGGAAAACTTCCAACTGTTTTCGAGGTTGCTATTGGCTCGACGCTGGCACTCATCATCGAATTGTTGCGCCAGCGACACCACAGCTATTAAATTAGTCTGTATGACATATGTGCCAGACTACAAATGCAAAAGATGGGCAAGGTGCAAACGTTTAACAACTTCAGCCGCGACACCGCTACTATGTAGTCCCTCGCCGATGATAGCTGCGCCAAGAGCAGCCTCGAAGCCTTCTGGCTCATCTCTCTGTGCGGGAAATAAATAACATGGATAGAGATCACCGAGATGGTCAATCACCTCGCTATGTAGCCTACGCATGCCAGCAGGCTCATTCTGTGTTAACAGCACAATATCTTCGCAATGATGCACCGCCATCAGACCAGCCAAGTCTTGCGTTAACCCTTCCCAAAATGCTGCTTCGACCAACTGGCGCACGTCACTATCCGCTTCATCGTGATAGAGCGCCTCGTGTTGAACTCGTGCAATACCATCCACCACAAAGCCATCCTGAATCACGGCAATACTTCTGGTCGTCTGGCTCAGTGCAAGAAAGAAGAAACGCATCTCCGGCCAGACTGCCTCCTGCAAACGCATACGATAGAGCAATGTAGCAACCGAGCAGAGCATACTTGACGATCCCATGCGGGCGCGATTGAGTTTGCGATAACGCGGAATGCTGGCAAGTTGGCTGATCTCAGGAATACGATAGCTCGTCAGGCTCATCGTCTTAATAGCCTCGATCACCGCCCGCACTTCCTCTGTCTCATCGAGAACATGCACATCTGCTGATGCGCAATCGCTCCATATCTGGGCCGCCATTGTAACTACAGGTTCGGGATAACACGCGCAAATACCTTCAACGTAAGCTAGTAGCGCGTTTGCCGATGAAAATAGTTTTGTCTCTATCAGAGTAAGGTGTTCTATGAGAGAGCTATACCATACAGATGATGCATATTCAATCCCAAGACTTAACGCCATCTTTCTTCCTCGTAATTTCTTTCAACAAACCTGACGAACAATGCTCTCCGCCCATTGCATTGTAACGTTCCTCACTATTGTCTGTCTATCAGACAGTACAAGCGGCTACCTGATTTCCTTGACGCATCCCCTATCCATCTGCTACACTTTCACTCAATCGCGTACCTTATATTCGAGATATTTTATCCCTGACATCGTTACACAGCCCAGTGATGCGGCTACATCCATAGTACGTAACCACATATCTAATAGAGAGGTTCTTATGGCTGGTGATGGTTCGCTATCAACCGATCAAGAGCATGCGCAACTGATCAATGCTTTGCGTGAAAGTGAAATTTTGCGTGAAATTGCCTCGCTGCTGACATCATCTCTTGATCTCACCCATATCCTCCACACACTAGCTAAACGCACCACTGCGGTCTGTGAAGTTGAGCGTTGTGCAGTATGGTTACTAGATGAATCCGAGCAGAAGTTGAGGCCCGCCGCTTATCATCTTGCTACTAAGCGCCTCAAGAGCGAGGACATCGCCAAAGGAGATATCCTCTGGCAGCAAAACTTCATCCCACTCGATGATCCCTTCATGCAACGCATCTTCACCAGCCCGGAAGGCATGATTATGTGTGAGAACCTGCGAGCTGAGCCAACTATGCGCACGGTCGCCAGGCAATTTTTCATCAACTCTATCCTGATGATCGCCCTGAAACGCGACGAGCGACCTGTTGGTCTGCTCTCACTCGACATGCCCGGCCAGCACATCACCCTCACGGCGGCCCAACGCCAGCTTGCCCGTGCAGTTGCACAACAAGCCACTATTGCGATTGATAACGCAAAACTCTATCAACAAGCACAGGAAGAACACAGACGTGTAGAGGCTCTGATTGGACGCGCACAATCTATTTATCAGGTAGCGAAAGCCGTAAATTCTGGTACGCCGCTCGCAGAAGTTCTCCATAGCGCGTTGGAACATCTTGTACGTCACTTACAGGCTAATGGCGGTTCCGTCGTACTGCTCAATGGGGATAAACTCTCTGTGATGGCAACCACCTATAACGATAGCGACATCAGCACCTGGATAACGGCGCTACCCATGCCACACCTGAATGATCTTCCACACTCCCTACGCGCGGCAACGGAAAAGCTGCCAATTTTCCTCACCATACAGCAGACACAAAGCCTTGAGAGGCGATGGTACAAACAATTGCGTCTCAAAAACACGATGATCATTCCTCTCCTACTAGGAACCGATGCCAGTGTATCCCATCCATCAGAGCATCCAATCAGTAATCATGCTAACAGTGCAACACAATGTATCGGATTGCTCTACGTCACCTATTCACAACCAACCTCGCGGCCCTCGCCCGGCAATTTTGCCTTCGCACAAGATATTGCTACGCAGTGTGCGCTGGCTATAGAGAAAGAGCGCATTCTTGCCGAGACACGCCAGATTGCTAGGCTAGCAACCGAGCGCGTTAATACTCTTGATGCGGTTTTTGAAGCTATGACCGAGGGTATCACGGTCGTCAATATGCAGGGACAGATGATGCTAAGCAATAAAACGGCGTCTCAGTTTGTCGGTATTCCCATTCAAGAGAATACTCATATCAACAGCTTCTTGCGTCTCTTCCCAACCTATACGCTCTATGGACAGCCTATCATGGAAGAGGATTTTCCGCTCAGTCGCGCCTTGCGCAACGAGTCTGTACACGGCGAACGCTTTATCACCCATCGCGCTGATGGCTCGGAGCGTGTTGTCGAGGTCAATGTAGCACCACTTCTAAATAGCGAACAGCAGCAGATTGGCATTGTCGGAGCTTTCCGCGATGTTACTGAGCAGATGCGCGTAGAACGGCGTCTGCGTCGCGCCCTTGATACTATTCTGCATGCGGTCGAAGCAGTCTCAGGCGTGACTGATACCAGAATCATTCTCCATAACGTTCTTGAAATGGCCTTGCATACGCTCAGCAGTTACCACGGTGTACTGCATCTCTATCAGGAACAAAGCCAGACTCTTGTACCACGGCTTTTAATGAACTTCGCCAACGAAACTGAGACGCGCTGGCTCGATGAGCAACCTTGCGAGGCAGATATAGTGTGCTATGCACAGCTTCATACAAAGATGCAGAATGGTCATGCTATCCTCATCCGAGCGAACGAGTGTCCATACCATTGTAGCGCCTCACCACCTACGCAACTGCTCGCCGTACCGCTCATCCGCAATAACCGCCTGCTAGGAGCCATGACGCTTGACCGCTATGATAAATCTAGCGTACCCGGCAAGACCGCAA
>JAJZEJ010000583.1 GCA_021828635.1 Chloroflexota bacterium | reverse complement strand
AAAGCGTTGATGCATTACCGCGCATCAACGCTTTTTTCGTCATCAAATGTAAATTATGATGCGAAACTGATTACCTGATTGCCGAAATGCAACGTAAGTGAAGAGAGCGACTGTTGGGTTGCGACAGGAAAGTCAAAATAGCCCTTCTGTGTACTCTTGGGCAGGAACGAGGGGTGGACGGAGATGTATTTAGCAGCCACCAGCGAGCCATCCGCTAGCTGGAGCCGCACTATAGAGCTAAATTGGATGCCGGTGCCTTGATTCTGCGTATTATGCGCCAGTACCCAGACACGAACAATATAGTTTCCGCCATGTTGGAGGTCATCAGAAAAATTCTGTGCTTCCTGCACCTGTGTCACATTAAATTGCACATTCTGCATAGTAAAAGTGTAATTCACGTTTGTGCTACTGAGCAGATTAGTGATCGTGACAGTTGGTGTGTTAGGCATATCGCCGGTAATATTATCGGAGTTGCCTTCGGGTGGCGCAAAAAAGGCACCAACAACGGCAAGCGCGATAACAACAAGCGCGATAATTGTCTTCGTGCGGCCCGACATAGGCGGAAAGCGTCTTTTTCGGCGCGGCTCCAGTGGCGTTTCAGTTGGTGAATCTATCATGTGTTGCTCTCGAATCTCTAGTTCTGACCTGGCCCAAGCCTGATAGTGCAAGGTCAAGACATATTATAACAGAGATTGTACAGAGCGACATGGGTCCACTTTGACCTTCCGCGGGTCGAGGTGGCTAATGATGCAGTGGTAGCAGCATATGGAAGGTCGAACCCCGACCTTCCTCGCTTTCGACTGTAATGCGTCCACCATGATAGCGCACTATCTCGGCTGAGATGTAGAGTCCCATGCCAAGGCCCGGAAAACCTTTGTGCATGGAATCCTGTACACGATAAAAACGCTCGAAAATCTTGCTCAACTGCTCATGTGGAATACCAATACCATAATCACGCACGCTAATCGTCAAAGTATTCTTATTCGTCGCTACAAACACATCAACATGCGATGTCTGGGGTGAGTACTTGATAGCGTTATTCAATAAGTTTATCAGTACCTGATTCAGGCGTTCTCTATCACCCGATAATTGGTGTTGCACAGTCCCGTGTAGCACGATCTTATAGTGTGGATTCGTCTGTTGTACGGCCTCTACCGTCTCGCGGATGAAGCTATCAGCATCAAACGTCTCTTGTCTATAGGCCAGTTTGCCAGATTGCATCTTTGAGACATCCAACAGATCATTAATCAATGTGGTCAGGCGATTGATCTGTGTCTCCATCTTGAGGAGCGCATCTACTGCATCCTGCGCACCTTGTTTCTGGAGACGCCGCCGTAATATCTGTTCCTGCACCTTGATGGTCGTGATTGGCGTCTTGAGTTCGTGGCTTGCCATACCAATGAAATCATCTTTGCGCTGCTCCAATGCTTTACGCGCCGAAATATCTAGTGCGAAACATATATACAGTTTGGGATCGTGTTGTAGTTCCGCGATACCAAGCAAGACGGGGATACGGCTACCATCTTTGCGGATATATTCTTTCTCAAAGGGTGTGCAACGCCCATGCTGTGCCAGTTCCTCTAATGCAGCTTGATCCAGAGATTTGTATTCCGGCGGTGTCATCTCTCGCCAGTTCATGCGCCTGGCTTCCATATCCGCGCGTGTGTAGCCGACCATCTCTAGCAAGGCATCATTGGCCTCTATAATGTACTCACTATCATTCACTATGATGCCAACAATATTAGCGTCCATCAGTTTCTGGATGCGCTCCCGGCTCTGGCACAATGAATCCTCATTACGCTTCTGTTCATCAATATCGATATTCGTACCTACCCACATGATAACCTCACCAACAGCATCCCAACGCGGAGACCCCTGACTCAGATGCCAGCGATAGACGCCATCCTTACGCCGTAAGCGATGCACAAGCTGAAAACCCTCGCCGCTCTCCATTGCATGACACCAAGCCATACAAGTTGTGGCCCAATCATCGGGATGGATTAGTATTTTACCATACGTCTCCAGTTCTTCAATTGATAGGCCGGTATACTCAACGTATTGCTTGTTCAGGTAGCTGAAATGCCCCCGGCTATCTGCCACCCATAGCTGCTGAGGGACGGCATCGGCAAAAAAAGCTATTGCGGACTGCCCGCAAGGGATTTTTTGTTGTGTATCGAAAGGAAAAACCTCTGTCATGCATCCTTTTCCTATCCAGACGTAAATCCTTCACAAAGTGTACCACATAAGTCAAGTTCATCACAAAGTAATAGAAAGCATGTTTTCCATTACCTTGCTATAGTATGTTCAATCGCTTCTAATATTTCTACCATAACAAAAACCGATGCAAAACGTGCCGAAGGACTGAGCGCCAGTGCGCGTACCACCATCTGTTCGATCCTTTGAGGTAGAGAACGACAGAGCAATCTGGGAGCAATCAGTGCCAGACTCTCAGCAGAAGTCGATGAAGCTATTTCAGTTGTAGTCAATGGCAAAATAGAGGAAGATTGCCTCTGCCCACCTCCCCATGACGATAAAACATCTCGCCCCAGCCCTTTATAAAGACGCCACTCTGCCGCAATCGGGGCATATTGCGTCAGCAATAAGTAAAGAATAGACCCTACAGCATAAACATCGGCTCGCTCATCGGCTATTCCACGCATAATCTCTGGAGCCACGAAGGGATTATCTGCTGTCAGATTGGCAAAAGGGAAAACCTGTTGATATACATACTGTGGCGTCAAGGCTGTCTGCGCGAGGCTCCAGAAACACGGCGCTGGCGGCCACGAAGGCAACAATAACGGTAGCCAGGGGGCAGTATTATCGGCATCAACCAGGATGGTAGCCGGAGATAGCTCGCCCAGCACAACGCCCATGCGATGTAAGCGTGCGACTATACGGCAGAGCTGGGCCGTCCATCGTAAAGCCGTTGCGCTATCCAACCACGTCGGCCAATCGGGCTGCTCCAGCAACAAAGCTTCTAGCGTCACCACTCGTGTCTGAGCTATTTTCCCTGCTCCATTGCTATCATGCTGCAACTGCATTACATAATAATAGCGATCACCTTCATTATAAGAGCGATTCCCCATCTCTGGTAAATGGGGCGACCCCAGTGCGACTGGCGTTGTGAACTCTTCAAAGAGCGCGGATTCGATCTGTGCGCGTAATAAAGGTGGAAAGTCGCTACACAATAGTTCGCGGATCGCTACCAACGGCCCCGCGCTAGCATCTATTGCAGGTGCAGGTGTCTTCTCATAAACAGGAACAATGCGTCGTGCCAGATAGAGGTTCAAACGGGGGCGTTGATAGAGCAGACGCACGATGCGATAGCGCCCTCCTAGAATAACAGCGCCCTCATCAAACCGCTCCTGTTGTTCCTCCGCGCTTTGCTCATCCCTCCCCATCATTCACTCCTTTCCATCATCAACCCCACAATGGCCTCGTAGAGGCGTGATTCACCACGCATTGGAAGCCCATCGCGTTCTCGCTACGTGGCGCACAGGGCGTGATAAATCACACCCCTACGAGTTCATTATACGAAGAGCCGTTATTGGCAATCTCTTCCATCCATAGAAGCGGCACTCATGGCTTTCTGGTTGCATAAGCAATAGAGTTAAATGGCACAATTTTTCTTGACAATTTCTGCAAAATACCGTAGGATAGCCTTAGTGTTCGGTATCCTTTTGCTAACGACAGCGTTTGTCGTCTTTCGTAAGAGCCGGTGATGCTGATCTCTCGTCGATCCTGCATTATCGCGTTCATTGAGACCGCTTTGAGGCGTTCATTGACAACAAAAGGAGAATTTGTATGGTTTCACGTTCACGGAAGAATCGGTCCTGGTTGTTGTGGTTGCTCATCATCCCTTTCATTGCGCTACTCTTCCCCCAGTTCTACAACTACACAACCCCTACGTTCATCGGCATCCCATTTTTCTATTGGTACCAGTTGCTCTGGATCATTCTGACCGCCATTTTGACGGCGTCGCTCTACTTCCTGGGAGCTTGAGTTTTTACTCGGCTCGACTCTGTATGTCGTTATGGCTGCTTATGATAAGCAACCTTATTGATTGGAAAGAGAGAAGTCACCGATGAACAAGACAGTTGCACTGAGCGTCTTTATCTTCTTTTTCCTAGTTATCACAGTCATGGGCTTCGTCGCAGCGCGTTGGCGGCGTGGCGATCTGAACCAGATCGATGAATGGGGTCTAGCGGGCCGCCGCTTTGGCACTGTTGTCACCTGGTTCCTGCTTGGCGGCGATCTTTACACCGCCTACACCTTTGTCGCTGTCCCCGGTGCGGTCTTCGCGCAAGGCGCACTTGGTTTCTTCGCCGTCCCCTACACGATTCTCGTCTACCCGATTATCTTCGTCTTGATGCCGAAATTCTGGTCAGTCTGTAAAGAGCATGGCTACGTCACCGCC
>JAJZEJ010000527.1 GCA_021828635.1 Chloroflexota bacterium | reverse complement strand
GCGTGAACAACTGGGCGGTGTAGCCCGGCGCATCTTGCCCCTGCTCATCGCCGGTATGCGGGTCTGGGATCAGACCAGTTCGATGCGCGTCGATCACTTCATCGCCAATTCACCGGTCGTGGCGGAGCGCATTAAAAAATATTACCGCCGCGATGCGGTCGTTATTCCGCCGCCAGTCGAGGTAGACCGCTTTCCCTTTGACCCAATGACGCAGCCAGAGGGTTATTTTCTCATTTTGAGTCGCTTGATTCCCTACAAGCGTATTGATCTGGCGATAGAGGCGTGTAATCGTCTGCATCTGCCACTGGTCATCATTGGAGGCGGACGCGATGAAGCACGCCTGCGCAAGCTTGCCGGTCCCACTATCCGCTTTTTGGGACGCCTCTCGGATCAAGATGTGCTTTACTACTACTCACACTGCCGTGCATTCATGTTCCCCGGCGAAGAGGATTTTGGCATCACGCCGCTAGAGGCACAGGCGGCAGGTCGGCCCGTCATCGCCTATGGCGCGGGTGGGGCGTTGGCTTCCGTTGTAGAGGGTGTCACCGGTACGTTCTTCCGTGAACAGACGGTCGATAGCCTGATGGCGGTGCTGGCTACCTTTGATGAGCGGTGCTATGATACACAGAGCATTCGCAATCACGCGCTAGAGTTTGATACGCCACGTTTCAAACGCCGTATCCTTCAATTCGTTGAAGCGAAATTGAACGAAAGTAAAGCGCAGACGTATCGTACATCTACTAATGATCTTGTACGTTAATTTTATCTCTTAATGTAGCGTTCGTTATTTTATAAATTTTATCCATCAGAAAGGGTTTTAGCACAGTGGAACTACGGACTTACGCAGATATTTTGCGCCGACGCTTCTGGATTATCGCGCTGGTAGTAATATTGGCCGCTCTCTACTCAGGCTATCAATACTATCACTTACATAAAACTATTGGCGCATTAAAACTGTATCAATCAACAGTTATTATGCATATTGGTTTACAGCCAACAACATATAGTAGTGGGCAAAGCTATGGCGACTATATTGCAGCTTCAGAAACGGTTGCCGATCAATATGCCAGTGGACCCTATTTTACCGCTGCCAGTTTTGATAATCAGGTGGCGCAGCAGATTCAAGCTGACCAGAGCCAGATTGCGCAGAAATTTGGGGCAAACGCCAATCTGGGGAATCTCGACCCTGGAGCTATCGGTGGCGCGATTAGTGCCTCACATGTTCACACTCTGGTGACAGTGACCGTCACCTGGGATACACCTGCTGGAGCATGGGCGATTACGAATGCTATCAGCGAGGTAACAGTAAAAAATATTCGTTCCTACGTCGGTTTTGTTGTTGGAGAGAATACTGCGGTAACACCTGTAGCTACTGTGACAACCAGCAGTGGTTCACCGTCACAGCCACAAGTTGAGGCACAAGTAGTCAGCGCGGCCAGCGATCCGGGGACTATTCCGGGGCCGCAAGCCAGTCGCACTACCCTGTTACTGGTGCTGGTTGTTGTGGCGCTCATCATTGGTATTGCACTGGCTTTCCTGCTCGAATACCTGGATGATCGCATTCGCCGCCGCGAGGATGTGATACAACTGCTGCAATTGCCGGTCTATGGTGAGGTGCCACACGCGCCCACCCTCGGCCAGAGCCATGCCACCCGTTCATAAAATATCGGTAGGGCGTGATTTATCACGCCCTTTGTATCGGTTTTGCAGTATTTGCGCATTAACAGAGGAGTATTCCCGTGACTATAACATCGCAAGAGCAGGTTGCCTTGCTCACCGATTATGATGATAATTCCGCGTATAGCATTGCCTATCAGCGCCTGTACGCCAGTATTCGTCTCAACTGGAATAGTGATCAAGTTAAGCAACAGAGTATTTTGTTAGCAACCCCTAAGTCTTATGCAGAGCAGGCTACGGCTGCGGCGAATATCGCTATTGCTTCGGCCCAAAGTGGTACGCCTACTATCCTTGTCGATGCGGACCTGCACACACCAGGTCTGTATCAGCGTTTTGGGGTGGGTGAGCAAGCCGGTTTCTACGACCTGCTTCAGGCTGAGAGCATCACGTCACAACGTATCGATGCGTGTCTAAGTAAAACGTTCGTGCCTGAATTGCGCCTGCTCGGTGCGGGTAAAGTGCAGCCCCAGACAAAGGAAACAAACCTGCTCTTTTCAGCACATCTGCGTGATATTGTTACCGGCCTGCATAGCTATCTTGCGGAGACAGAGAGTCGTCCCGCTATGATTATCTTCCATACTACGCCGGTCCTGGCAGGTATCGAGGCCAGTTGTATTAGCACATTGGTTGAGCAGACCTTCCTGGTTATCGTCGCGGGACAAACGACGCGCGGACAGGCACGCCAAGCTCATGAGCAATTGCAACGCGCCCATGCTAAACTTGTGGGTGCTGTTCTGCTCAATGTTTAGTCCTCTGGTATGAGGAGACAGCGATAATGCAAGGTCCAAACGACCAGGGTAACGATCCCCTGGAGAATCCTACTAGCCGCTACCGTGCAGTTCTCAATGGTACTGGTAAACATTCCGTGCCACAACGGCCTCCGAATATGCCGTATCTTGACCAACCGCCGCCTGAGCGGCGTGTTGGTCGTCTCAGGCGACAACAGACCCCTCGACGAAAGCGTCCTAACTATCTGGTATGGGCAGCCGTTTTCGTGGCTTTTGCTATTATTGTTTTCGTACTGAGTTATACTATCTATGATCTTTCGCAGGCTTTTACGACCACGGCAGGCGCGGGTGCCGCTGCTCAAGGTTTTCTAGATGCACTTTCCGGCCCCCATCCCAATTACACACAAGCTTATGGCTATCTAGGGCCAAATATCACCGTTCGTCCTAACGCCGAAACGAATTTTGAGGAGCAGGCGCAGCAGGCTGATAGTTGCTTTGGGGTGATTACGAATTATAGCGAGGTAGCCAATAGTGCCGTTATACAGAATGGAAGTTTAAGCTATACGTATAACATTACGCGCAGTAAAGCTCCTGGTAAGCCCTATCAGTTACGCCTGACCTTGCAACAAGACCCGACCAATAATAATGCCTGGAAGGTTATTGACTACGGTGGTAGCCTGAGTCCAGGTGGTCAGATATGTTAATGCTACAGTAAGTCGTAGGTAGCATGGCACCCACGGCATGACACTCTTTGTGGGTGCCATGCCTGTAAATGGGATTCGACAAACTATTGCCTCTTACGCCAAAAACGTGGTGGCAAAATCGATGAAGAACTGCATCGATTGTGGGTTGCCCATCGCATCGGTACTCCCCGCCTTTTCGACCGGCACACCAAGCAGCAACTTCTTGATCGGTACCTCCATCTTTTTACCGCTTAGCGTGCGTGGCACATCTGCGACAGCGATAATTTCGTCTGGCACGTGATGTGGCGAGACGCTGGCACGCAAGCTCTGCTTAATTTTTGTCTTGAGTGCGTCATCTAGCACGATACCATCGCGCAGCACAACGAAGAGTGGCATATAATACTTGCCGCCAGGGAGTTCCACACCCACGATCAGGCTATCCATGACCTCTGGTAGACCCTCGACGACGCGATAGATTTCGCTGCTACCCATACGGATGCCCATCCGGTTAATTGTTGAGTCGGAGCGACCGTAGATGATCGAGCTACCATTGGGCAGAATCTTAATCCAGTCGCCGTGTCGCCAGATGCCGGGATACATCTCGAAGTAGCTGTCATGATAGCGTTTGTCGTCAGGGTCGTTCCAGAAGAAGAGCGGCATGGAGGGCATCGGCTCGCTAATGACTAGTTCGCCCACTTCGTTGATAACCGCATGACCTTGCTCATCAAAGGCTTCCACCTTAGCACCCAACGCGCGACATTGAATCTCACCAGCATAGACGGGTGCCTGCACATTGCCGCCAACGAAGCCGGAACAGACATCGGTGCCACCACTCATAGAGGCAAGCCAGACATCGCGTTTGACATGCTCATAGATCCACTGGAAGCCTTCTGGTGGGAGCGGTGAACCGGTTGAGCCGATAGTTTTCAGCTTGCTCAAGTCAAAACTGCTCTCTGGCTCAAATTCGGCTTTCATGCATGAGGTGATGAAACCTGCGCTGGTGCCGAAAAGCGTGATGCTAGCGTCAGCGACGAAGCGCCAGAGGGTAGTGAGATCGGGATAGGCTGGACTGCCATCATACATCATTACCGTTGCGCCAACCTGTAAACCGCTAATCAGCAGGTTCCACATCATCCAGCCAGTACTGCTATACCAGAAAAACCGCTCTCCGCTCTTGAGATCGAGTTCAAATTCGAGCGCCTTGAGATGTTCTAACAGAATGCCGCCGTGTCCCTGGACGATGGCTTTGGGCAAGCCGGTAGTACCGGAGGAGTACAGCACCCATAGCGGATGAGAAAACGATACCTGCTCGAAAGTTAGCGTAGCTTCTGGAT
>JAJZEJ010000566.1 GCA_021828635.1 Chloroflexota bacterium | reverse complement strand
ATATGTGAGCCATAGGGAATGCGCTCCGATTTACCTTCAACACTAAGATCCATACCTACCTACCTCCGTTAGTACCGGTTCCCGCCTGATTACGTTGCTGTATTATACGTGCAGCGCGGTTGCTCATGGCGACAACAAGCCAGCCTAACATACCAAAAATGACTACTCCCGACAGGAAAGCCAGCAGCATAAATTCAACCGTAATGTGACGATGCGATTCCGCCGCAACAACCAGCGCGAATGGAAAAGTGCAGAACGATAGAATCAAAGCGAAAAACAAACCCCAGGCTAGAATGACCATCAATCCCTGTCTAGGCGTTAAAGGCTGCCTCCCACTATAGGGAAACAAGATGCGCCGCAACAACGAATAATGCGGTTGATTCTGCATAACTGCTATTTTAGTCCTTCCTTGCGTCGATGCTCCAACCAACGCAGCAACGTCTCTTCCGCCTGATAGAGGATATTGATCTCATTCTGATATGTCAGACGGCGACAAGCCTCCGGTAACGAAAACCAGGCAACCAGATCGTATTCGTGATCGTGAAGAGCCGTGTCTCCGCCGATAGCTTCCAACAGAAAATGACGAACCTGCTTATAATAGCGTATCTGGTCACGCACAAAAGAGTATGAGATGCTGCCGATATAGGCGATGAGACGAACTTGCAGCCCCGTCTCTTCTTGCACCTCGCGTAGCGCAACTTGCTCGATAGTCTCGCCAGAATTGGGTGTACCCTTTGGTAACGTCCAGATGCCCGCATGCTTTCTGCCTACTAATGCTACTTCCATCTGGATATCATGTGTGTAACTTTCACTATACAGGACTGCCGAGAGAGTATCCTGTCCCTGGCTGGATTGCATAGCGCGGTGTTCGTCAGGAAGGGGTAGTGGAGCAAGACGAAAGACAACCCCACCGGCAGAATACGCCCGCATTGTTTGATACCGCTCCATTTTTGCGACGAACCCGCTTTCTACAACTGGAAGTACGGCACACACATCTCCTCTACAGCAGCAGTGTAAGCATGCTGTGGATGATACGGATGGTGCTACTTACTTGTAGAAAGATGAGCTACTCTCGTGCTATGGGCGAGATGCTCCGTCTTCTACGCTTAGGCTATACTATACAACATTTTTGCTTATCGTAGGGGGCGTGATGAATCACGCCCCCACAGATGCCAAAGTTCGTTAAGTTACGAGCGAGTATAGCGAATGCGCCCAAGAGTGTCAAGACAAGACACGACGAATGGCCGTGAGATGACGGCTCGGCGTTCCTGGTGCGATAGTACAGCCCGGTGCCAGCAAGCAGTGTTTACTTCCGGTCAGTTCCAATGCTTTATGTACCTCTTCATAAACACGATCAGAGGGTCCTTCTTTTAACGTCCGCGCACTCAGACCACCCATAACGGCTTTGCCAATGCGCCGTTCACCCTCACGTAGGTCAGGATTACCCTCAAGCGCGGCATCCCAACTCACAGCTTGCACGGGGTAGGATGCAAAGAGATCAAAGTAAATACGCTCGCCACAATTGTGTAGCACATTACACTTGCTACGGCTCTTGAGCGCGTCCAAAAATTCCAGATCGTACTGTTCACCAAACTCACGATACTGGTCTCTGGTCAGCATACCTTGACTGGCCCAACCACAGGTCGAATAAAAGATGCCGCTTGCGCCTTCTTCCAGGCAGGCAATGGCGAACGTGGTAAAAGTCTCAGTAATCACGCGCAACGCCTGATGCAGTGCCTTACGATCCTCACGCATCGTTTGCTGCACCAACTCACTCTTGTTACCAACCAGGTATTTCGCTACACCAAGTGGGCAAAAAATATTTTGCATGAAATAGGCATCGAAACCAATACCATGATTGATAAGCTGTAAAAAGCGCAACTGTTCGCCAAGCGCATTACGCTCTGGCTCTAATGGACGCAAACGCTTCCAATCAGCCATACTTTTGATGGGTGTGTCCTCAATAACCGGCTCTTGATGCTTCTCACTTGATGGGCGTACCTTGACCTTCCAGCCCTCCACTTGATAGGTGGAACGCGGGGTCACTTTGACAAAATCCCAATCATAGCGTGCGCAATCCTCAATCGTGGCCTCAGCCAGAGCCTGCATATTCCATTCAAGTTCATAGTCGTGTCTCCACACGCTGGCCGGAACCCGATCTACGGGATCACCGCGCAGTGCAGCATCAACACGCTCTTTTTTATTCATAAAAGTTCCTTCCTTATTCTTCATCGAGGGCTTTGAAACGATAGCCAAGTCCACGTTCGGTAAGAATATATTTTGGATGAGCCGGGTCTTTCTCTAATTTTTGACGCAGATAGGTGATATAGAGGCGCAAATAGTGTGCCTCGTCACGGTACTCGCGGCCCCATACTTTGGAGAGCAGCGTCTCATGGGTGAGTAGCCTCCCTGCATTATTCACCAGGTGATAGAGCAAACGATACTCAGTCGGGCGGAGGACAACCTTCTCGCCACGTACAATCACCTCGCGGCGTGCAAAGTCGATCTTCAGGTCCGGGTCAACGACAATCTCAGTCTTACGCGCGGGAGGAGCCATAAAGGAGCGGCGCAACAGAGCGCGAACACGCGAAAGCAATTCACGTGGACTAGCTGTCTTAGCGACATAATCATCAGCTCCCAAGTCTAGACCATGAATGCGATCCTGCTCACTTTGCCGCACGGTTAACATAATCACAGGGACAGTCGAAACTTCGCGAATAGCCCGCAACGTCTCAAAACCATCCATCTCCGGCATCATCACGTCCAGCACAACGAGATCAGGCAGATGTTCACGTAACTGCTCCAACGCCTCTACGCCATTATTGGCCTCAATAACACGATAATGTTCTAGTTCCAGGTTCATATGCACCAGGTCGCGGATACGTGGCTCATCATCCACGATCAGAATCGTCATATCGCGTTCATCAAATGCTTCAAATGCTTCATGCTCCATCAAAACACCACCATCGGTAACTGCGCTTTCTCCTCGCGCGGCAAACTGAACGAGAAACTTGATCCCTGATGTAGCGTACTTTCTACCCAGATATGACCACCATGTGCCTCGACAATCGCACGGCAGATATAGAGTCCCAAACCTGCACCGGGGGTTGCCTGGGCCATCGGGTCTCCTACACGATGAAAACGCGCAAAAATCTGTTCCTGTTCACGCAATGCAATACCCATGCCGCTATCTTTTACACTAACAATAACTTCTTCACCAGTCGCACGGCAGCTAATCATTATTTCACGCTGGCGCGGCGAATATTTGATAGCATTATCCAGCAAATTTTGCAGAACCTCTTCAATACGTTCCCTATCCGCCATGACCGTCGGCAGATTGGATGGTATCATAGTCGAGATAACCACATCGGGACTTCTGGCTTGCAGACGACGCACTACACCCTGTATCAAGCTTGCTAACTCCAATGGTACAACCTCCATATGCAGACCACCCGCCTGAATACGCGACGCATAGAGTAGATTGCCGACCAGTTTGTTCAGGCGGTCAGCCTCCTCCTCGATAGCGACCAGCCGCGAGCGCAGCGCGTGCGTTTCCAGTTGTACATCCGCACGTGCCAACGTTGCGGCATAGCCCTTGATAATAGCTATCGGTGTCTGCAACTCGTGCGAGATCACGGAAATGAAGGTGGAACGCTGCTCCTCTTGCTCGCGTTCACGGGTGATATCGCGCACATTGAGGATGCCATTCATCGGCTCACCCCAGGCGGAACGCACGCAAGAAGCTGTTACCGCGACATCGAAACGCTGCCCATCGCGGGCTGAGATAACCATCTCGCGGTTGACGACGCTCTGTCCCGCAAATGTCTGTAGAATAGGTGAGTCTTCAAGCCCCAGATCACGCCCCTGACGATCTTTTGGGCGCAACACCTCAAAGTAAAAACGCCCCAGTACCTCGCCCTCTTGCCAACCTGTCAGTCGCTCCATCGCAGGATTAAAATCGATGATGCGGAGCGCATTATCAACAGTGAGAATGCCTTCCGCGCTGGATTGGAAAATTGCCGCCAGCCGTCCCTGCTCTTTAACCAACGATTGCGCTTTCAACGCACAACGCACGCCTGCGGCTACCTGCGCAATCCATAAGAAGAGTGTCTCCGGCGTGCTTTCAAAGCATGAACGCACCTGAGCTGGACGCAGCAGGTGCAGTATGCCCAGTACACCTTTCTGGTCATACAGACAGAGCGAGCAGCGTTCATAGGGCTTATCATCCTGTGCATCTCCCGTACCATCATCAATCTCCAAGCCAAGTGCGGTCAGTAGAGAAGCTGAGACAGGCTCAATCGCCAGAGGCTGTTGAAAACCAGGCTGGCGTCCACGCTGTAGCTGCTCCAAAAACGCCGGTAGAGTTGCGTTTTCAAGCTGGTACGGCACATATTCGGCGCTACTCTGTGGATCAAACGCCTCGTT
>JAJZEJ010000081.1 GCA_021828635.1 Chloroflexota bacterium | reverse complement strand
GACCGAGCTGCGTCAGCGTCTGGGCATTCCGGTGGTGCAGATTTTTCATGCAATGGGCAAGACCAAGCGGATTCAGCAGCAGCAGCATGATAGCAGTCCCGATATCCGCATTCAAATTGAGACCGAGGTGGTGCGTCAGGTAGATCGGCTGATCGCGCAATGCCCCAATGAACGCGGCGAACTAATCGAGGATTATCAGGCCGAAGCCGTAAAGGTCGTCACCATTCCATCCGCTGTCAACACGAAAGTTTTTTATCCTGTGCCACGTGACGAGGCGCGGCGTCTGCTGGGTCTCTCGCCGGATAATTTCGTGGTGGTCTATGTTGGGCGCATGTTGCCGCGCAAGGATATTCGCAATGTGGTACGCGGCATGGCCCTACTGATTCGGCGGCTCGAAGAGCAGCAGACCGCGCCCAGAGTAACCTTGCTGATTGTTGGCGGTGAGACGGTTGAGCCGGACCCACAGGCCACGCCAGAGATCGGTGAACTGCAACGTCTGGCGGCTGAATTGGGCATTAGCGGCTACCTGCGTTTTATTGGTAAGCGCCAGCAAGATACGCTACGCTACTACTATAGCGCGGGTGATGTAGTCGTCTCGACGCCCTGGTACGAGCCGTTCGGCCTCACGCCATTGGAAGCGATGGCCTGTGGGCGTCCCATGATTGGCTCAGCCGTTGGTGGACTGACGTATACCATTCTTGATAGTGAGACGGGCTACCTGGTATCGCCGCGTAACCCCGAATTATTGGCCCAGCGCCTCTATAAGCTGTATATGTTGCCAAACCTGTGTGAACAAATGGGTTATGCAGCCCGTTTGCGCGTGGAGCAAGAATTCACCTGGCCCGTCGTTGCATTGCGTACCGCTTCGCTCTATCGTAGCTTGCTCAACAGCCGCGCATTGCCACAGCCTGTGCGCGAGCAGATGTAGGATGGGATGTGGTATATGGCACTGGTTGATGTTCTCATTCCAACGTATCGGCGTAAAACTGGTCTGGCAATTGTGCTAACCAGCTTGCTTGGTCAAACCTTCCGCGACTTCAATGTCATCATCTCAGATCAGACGCCAGAAGAAGAGTGCTACCTGGAGTCTATCGAGATACAGACGTTGGTACGGGCATTGCGCTGGCACGGTTCCGAGGTTGCGCTCTATCGTCATGTGCCATTTCGTGGCATGGCTGAGCAACGTCACTTCCTACTGATGCAAAGTAGCGCACCCTACGTACATTACCTTGATGACGATGTGTTGCTCGACCCGCTAGTGATGGAACGTATGTTACGGGTGCTGTGCGATGAGGATTGTGGTTTTGTTGGTTGTCCCGCCACTGGCCTGGAGTATCTGCACGATATTCGTCCACAGCAACAGCAGATTGAATTGTGGGATGGGCCGGTGACGCCGGAGCATTTCGACTCTCAGCACATCCCCTGGGAGCGCCATAAGATCAACAATGCGGCCAATCCGTTGCACCTGGAGCGCAAGTTAGTTAAGGATGGGCAAGTCGTGCGTTACAAAGTGGCCTGGGTTGGCGGCGCGAACGTCTTGTATGATCGTGCCAAACTATTGCGCGTTGGCGGCTTCTCCTGGTGGGGGCGTTTGCCGTGCGAGCATGCCGGTGAAGAGGTGGTAGCGCAGTTCTTGTTGCTCAACGCCTATGGCGGCTGTGGCATTCTACCGAGCGGCACCTACCATCTTGGTCTGCCCACCAACGTCGAGGATCGCCGTCGCAACGCCACCGAACTCTTCGATGATCTAGCCCATGAATACGGCATTGTGTAAGAATTGATAAAACCGTAGGGACGTGATTTATCACGTCCAAAGCTGTTACTCGTGTTGAGCGCGTGGGTCAACACGGATGGGAATCGTACTCGTCCACGTGGATCGTATGAGCCAGTGGTTTGGACGTGATAAATCACGCCTCCACGTGGATCGCACGAGCCAGTGGTTTGGACGTAATAAATCATGTTCCTACAGTAAACACGGTTTCTAGTGAAAAAATGATGCAAAACAATCAATTATTACAAGGAAAGGTTGTCTTAGTGACAGGCACGGGTTTTTGCGCAAGTTGGCTGTATGATCGCCTGCATTGATTTGAACGCGACTGGTATTGAGCGTGTCAGCAAAGAACTGGCCGCGCAAGATGGATGCACCTTAGCTCTCACCTGTGATGTCAGCGATGCCGATGCTGTCTTTGCCACGGTCAAGACGGTTGCGGAGCAGTTTGGGCGGCTCGATATTGTCGTCAATTGCGCGGCGATAGATCACACGTTGTCGGTCAACGAGATGACGGTGGAGCAATGGGATCAGGTTATAGGCGTGAATTTGCGTGGCCTCTTCCTGTTTGCTAAAGCAGCCTATCCCATTATGAGTCAGCAGCATTCAGGTCATATCTTCAATATTGCATCTACCGCTGCCACACGCGCCTGGGCCAATGCCACCGCGTACCACGCAACCAAGTGGGGTATCGTCGGCTTCGGTCGCGGCCTGGGTGTCGAGGGCCGTGCCGATGGCATTCGTGTTACGACAGTGATTCCAGGCGGTATGCGCACGCATTTCTTTGATCGTTTCGTGGAGCAGGGTATTCCCATGCCCGACCCGAACAACCTGCAAGACCCGGCCACGGTCGCCTCGGCCATCGTCTTCGCCGCCAGCGTTCCCCCCGAATCGGCCCTGCAAGAACTGATTATCACCCCTGTGACCGAGACAAGCTGGCCGTAGTTTTTTTGTTTAGAAAGAGGCAGAGGGTAGCCGTGTTGGTACTGTTCTTCTCGCCATAAGGAGAACAGCACCAACTAGTGATGATTAATGTGCCAGAGTCTGCTTTACGAGCTGCCCTATAAGGATGGGTTGCTAAGCCAGGCCACCTTAATGGTTTTTTCGAATAAAGAAAGAAACGACTGGTTCATCTGACGAATATCTGTTTTCTTTCCCGTTATGGTGAGGAACTGGCAACCACCTGGATTGAGTTCCATTTGCGATGATGGAAGTGCGGAGGGCTGGAAAGCTAAGCGATAGCGTAACCCCGCATCACTCAAGCAGCCCGCCATCTTCGCGGAAGATACAGGAGGTAGCGCAAGATTAGCAGGAGGTAATGCGAGAGCAGCAGTATATAGTTGTTGTACCATCGTAGCATCTTTTACCGTTTCCTGAAAAGATGCAAATTTATTTGTAGGGAAAAGGCTAATCCGAGTGACAGACACTATCGTCGGTTGGGAAGATGTACTGCCCCTCAAGGTAGATGTGCCGCAACTCGCAAGCAATAGGAATAAGGGCAGGATGATGAGCATTCTTTTCATTTTGCTGTGTTCTCCTTCTCTAGAGAAATGCCGCCGTTACCAGTATACAGGAAGGCGCAGAGTGAACTTTCTGCTACCCTTTTCTTTTTGAAACGACTGTCATTGACGAATATGAAATGGATGTGGTAATAGCAATGGGCGGGATAAAATTGGCTATCATAGACGCTCTGGATAGCAGTGTTTGCAGGGTATGTTGTAGATAGTTGTAGATAGTTGCAGATAGTTGCAGATAGCGTCTTGCTTTTTCACTGCTCTTCACCATAGATGAGGTGATAGATGATGTAGCTATCCAGGACGTACTTAGAATAGAGCTTTTTGAGGATGCACGGCTTGTCGCGTAAGTGACGCCGTGGCAACAGATGAGCGATGAGGTACTGGTACGTTGCTTGCAAGAGCAAGGTGTGGTCAACAGGCTCCACTTGTGCTAGATCAGCGGTGGCGAAACCTTTCTCAAGCCAAGTGTGTGTTACTCTTACATAATCTTTACCGAACAAAGGGTGTTTTTATACCCGCAGCATAAAGGTCAATACGCTAAAAGGGATACAAATTTTCATGGATGAGCAAGAAATAACAGCATATAAACAGCAAGATGAGCCAGAAGAGCAGCACGCGATTGAGCCAAGGATGATCGTCGAGACGACCGGTGGCGATATCGGCGATACGGATGTCAGCAAACCTGAGATTAGCGACGTGGTACGTGACAGGATGGGCAGGCTCAAACGCTTGGTGGTCAAAAAAGGTGTGCTTTTCAGAAAAGAATTGGAGATACCGGCTGATCGCGTGCAGAAAGTGGAAGAGGGCCAGCAGAAGGTTGTGGTGGATGTTGGAGCATCCGAAGCTAATGCGTTGGCCGCGTTGGGAGCCGAGACACTGCCCTCTGAGAAAGAGATCACCTGCGATGATGTGCTTGACCACGTGCAGACGGCCATCCCCACAGAGCAGGGACTGCGCGAGATGGAGATTGGCCGACGATTGAAGGAGGAGGGACAGTCCACGTCAACCAGTTCACACCCTACAGGGCGCATGGTCTGGTTGCGCGTGCTGGGACCAGGTTTTCTAGGCGGTATGGCTGGCAATGATGCCTCGGCTGTTGTCGCTTATGCCCTCAATGGCGCGAGCAATGGTTTTGGCTATCTCTG
>JAJZEJ010000725.1 GCA_021828635.1 Chloroflexota bacterium | reverse complement strand
CAGCCCATTGGTAGCCCTCCCATATGTGCCAACCGGTTCAGAACCGTCAGTGGTGTAGTAAACTGCGACATGTTCGATAGGTAGCTGATTGCTAGTAGAGAAAAGTAACGTGACGGTTTCTCCAGGTTGAGGGTCGAGTGGTTTGATGCGACTACCATGTGCCAAACCATCCCGAACGGCTGCACGCAATCGTTGTGTTTGCGCGGAAGAATAAGGTGAGAAAAAGAAGTCAGTTACATTAGGCATATTCGGTCATCTTTCCTCTTCTTTGGGGAGCTATCTCCATCACTAGTGAATCAGTATGTAGTTGATTGGTTGATTGTTGAAACGTGTACTATATAATAGTCTACTGATTTGCTGTTGGGTTGTCAAGAGGGGTGAAGCATGATGCCCACAAAGGATACTACTACATGGATGTTCCGCCGCCTGCGGTCGCGTTCTGCAATAATGATTGATGATTGGTGTAGGGACCGGTCCCTACACTAACTTTCACTCCAAAGGGTAGAGAACCGGTTAAAAGAAACACTGCTGATGATGAGCTATCTGTGGTATACTAAGAATGCTTGTGCTACGTCGCATGAGTAAACTGAAACGTGCCACGCGAGAGAGACTGAGAGTATATTGGGGACATGGGCGAGACGCTTAACTTCCGTTTCCACAGCCGTGAGGACGGCACTTTTGAACTGCATGTTCGTGAAAGCTGGTCGGGTCGTACCGTTAGGGGTGCCTTTATACCGCCCTTTACCGAGAAGCAGTTTAACGCATTACAGAAGAAGCTGAAAACATTAGACGCTAGCGATCATGAATTACGAGATGTTGGTAATCGTCTTTTTCTTGCTCTATGTGGCAATAGGGCTGAAAATGCTGAGCTACAGAGGCGGGAATCCGCCGAGCAATCTGTGCAGGCAGTACTACGCAGTGTCATTCAGCGCACACTGCATAGGCGTGGCACTGTGGCGTTGACCTTTGGCTTTGGCCCTGGTTGCGATGAGTTTATCCGTTATCCCTGGGAATTGCTCCATAATGGCGATCATTTCTTGTTGGGATCAGGCATTTTTACGTTGACCAGAGCGTTATTACGCTCAGATATGCCATCAGGGGGTGAATTACCGGTACGTCCCCCTTTTCGCGTGCTGTATATTGGTGCGTCGCCGGATGATTGTGCGCCTTTAGAGATTGAGAAGAGTTTTGAGGCATTGGAGCGGGGTCTGGCAGGATTGACGGATGCCAATCAGATCTTTCTAGATCGCTTGAACCCACCTACCTTCGATGAGTTGGTGCGCTATCTGACATCGTATGGTGGCGCTGGCGTGTTAGATGATAGCGATACAGCTACTCCCTGCTATGTAGTTCATTTTGATGGACATGGTGGTTATGGACGCCTTTGCACGCATGACGATTGCAATACGCTTAATGGACCCGATGTGCGTAAGTGTGCTGTATGTGGCAGCACATTGGGGCGTGTCAGGGCGCAGACATATCTATGTTTTTGCAACGATGATGGCAGCAACCGTTTTATTGACACCCAATCACTATGTGAGCTGTTTTTAAGTAGTGATGTGCGTTTAGCGGTCTTCTCAGCATGCGATACGGCAACTGTGTCGTCTAGCCATCAGCCGCGCCGCAATGCCGTGGATGCTACGCTGGCAACGGCACTGGTCATGGCCCAGGTGCCTGCGGTCGTTGCTATGCCTTTCTCACTGCAAGATGATCTTAGTCCGACATTCGTCTATCATTTCTACGAAGCATTGGCCGATGGGCGCACGTTGGAAGAGGCATTAACGCGGGCGCGTCAGGCTCTGCTCCCCATGCAATTGAGAAGCTGGTTCATTCCGGTTCTCTATCGTCACGTTGAAGAGGGTCAGGAGGGACCGGTGCCGCTCTTAATCAGCCACGATGCACCGGAAGAACACGATCATCCCCTGGAGCATCTTGGGCCACCTGCTACCTTCATAGGACGTGAACACGAGTTACACGAGTTAGAAGATTTATTGATGGCTACCAGGGGAGAGCCGTTGCCTGATGACAAACCGCATCTCAAACTACGTCCAGGAACGCATCATATTGCTTTAACTGGTCCAGCTGGTATCGGTAAGAGCGCCCTGGCTTGCGAAGCTGCACGCCGCATCAGTGGAAAATTTTCTGGTGGCGTCATTGGTATTTCGCTTCAAGGCGGTAAAACATTCGGTGATGCCTTACTTGAGATTATGCACTCGTTGCATAGCGATGATCCAATGCACCATATGAGTGATCTACGGGTGCGTTCGCGTGCTGTACTGGCCGCTTTCCATTCGCTTGCTAGCCGTGAGTTGCCCGCGCTACTCTTGCTTGATAGCTTTGAAGAGGTCAAAGATCATACTGAAATGGAGACCTGGTTGCGTTTCCTGTGTCGCTTGCCACAGGAGGTCGTTGTGCTGGTGACATCGCGTTCCAACCCTGAAGGCATGATGGTACTCGATAGCGCGGGCAATCGTTGTCGCTGGTATGAGTACCGTGTTGGCAACATGGATAACGCTGACCTGCTCAGCCTGTTTAGTGAACTGGCTGCCGCTAGTGGTCTGGATCAGCGCATCCATCTGAATGATGCCAGGCAGCAAGAGATTTTGCGCGAAATTTGTACCTTGCTGGATGGTTATCCACTAGGGGCCGCGCTCATTTTTGGTACGGCCCGCTCCATTGATGGCCGGGTCTATACGCCGGAGGCGGCAACGCGCTCACTGGAAGAGGTGCGTGATGAGCTGCGCAGTACGCCATTGGCTGGTATCCTGGCTGTGCTAGAAGTGGCCTATCGTCGTTTGACTCCACCGGCGCGTCTACTACTTTCTTACCTGTCGGCCTTCAACTTGCCTTTTAGTCGTGAGCAGATCATGATGCTGATGGCTCCTGAAACGCTCGCTGTTGCCAGTGGTTCGGTATGTCTGGTACGCGACCAGGAATTGCATAGTAGTTCAATAGGCACGCAAGCGGTGCCGCGACCGGAAGACGAGGTGGTACCAGCCGAACTGATGCAGAGCTGGCCATCGGCACGCGATGAGTTGGTGCAGGCGTCATTCATCCAATTTGACGGTCGAGTGTATACGATTCATCCCCAGGTGCGCTACTTTGCGCTCTCACACCTGCCGTTGGAAGAGCGACGACGTGTGCATCGTCTGGTAGCGGCATACTATTATGGCTTGCCACAACCCAGCCCTGAAGAATGGTTTGCGGCTTTTGAACATCTGGAGAGCGCGGGCGAAATACAGGATTTGCAAGAAGCAGTGCGTGTTGCGGTACGTGCTTCCTGGGCTATGGGTGGCCGTGGTCATATTCCTAAGTTACTGGCGATGCTGAGACGTGCCAATGTGCATGCAACACGCCTCAGCAACCGTACTGCCGAGGGACAGATACAGTGTTGCCTGGGAGCTATCTTGCGTCAGGTAGGTCAGTATTCTGAGGCGGAGGTCTATCTAAGAAGCAGCTTGGAGTTTCATCGTGCGCAGAATGAACGCAATGAAGCCGGTTGGGCGCTATACGAGTTGGCAATGCTTTTCCGCGAAGAGGGTGATTTTAAGCAGGCTGGCAGCTATGCGCAAGAGGCACTGACCCTTTTTCGGGAAGTTGGCGGTGGTGTGGGCGAAGCCTGGATGCAGATGGTGCTGGGTGAAGTCAGCAGGGGGTATGGCAGTTATTATGATGCACTTGGGCATTTTGAGTTGGCGCTCACCAATTTCCGTAATCTCCATAGTAGAGAGGGTACTGCATCGGTTCTACGAGATCGTGGCACGGTCTATGAAGCGTTGGGTCAATATACCAAAGCTCTCAACGATTATGAAGATGCTCTACATATTTTTAATGAACTTGGACTGCGTGAGCGTCAAGCCTGGGTGCTAGCTGACAAGAGTGTCGTACTGGCCGATCAGGGCAAACTCGAAGCGGCTGAGAAGTTCTGTCAAGATGCCATCAGTATTTTCCGTGAGTTTAGCAGTCGGCGTGGCACCGGTTGGGCATTGCGTGCGATGGGCGATATTGCGCGTGAGCGCCAGGATTGGGTGATAGCGCGGACGCACTATGAGGAGGCGCTGTCTATCTTTTCGTCGCTTGGTGATCGTGTCGATCAGGCGCGTGTCTTGAACTCACTGGGCGCTATCGCTTTTGACGAGGATGATGCTCTGGCGGCCAGAGACTTTTATGAGCAGGCACAGGCGATAGCACACGAGCAAGAGGCGCGGCAAATTGAAGGGCGTGCGTTACGTGGGCTGGGCGACGTAGCGCGTGTTATGCATCATCTTAGCGACGCGGAACGCTCTTACCGCGAAGCCGTGACCATCGCTACAGACCTGGACACGCCGGCGGAACACTGTGCGGTGTTGCGCCGTCTGGGTCTGCTTTATCATGAGCAAGAGAAGTATGCATTGGCACTCGAATATTGGGTACACGCGCTGGCACTTGATCAGCGG
>JAJZEJ010000142.1 GCA_021828635.1 Chloroflexota bacterium | reverse complement strand
CACCACCTGTTCGCGGACTCCACGGTTGTGTATCCACTGACCAAGTATTTTCTCGCATTGTCCTCTGCCGTAGATATACGCGCTATCGAAACAATTGCCGCCTCTAGCAAAGAAGTCATCAAACATCACAGCGGCATGGGGCCACGCCGTCTGATTATCGACACCCATCACCAGACGCGAGATCGGTTTATCAACACCAAGCAGCGACCCATAGCGCATGATACTTCCCGCACGCACAGTCAATGGGCGTTGATCGATGGGTAGTGTCTGATCGGGACCATCGGGCCGCTCACGGTCATAGATTACACCAAGCGCAGCTCGCCATTGATCGAGTGTACGCATGTTGCCCAACGTGTCATCCCAGTTCATCGTGGGAGCTTGGCGCTGTTCCAGAAATTCGGCTACCCTATCGGCTTCCAGACCATAGAGACCAGTTGCCGTCTCAACCTCAATCTCTTCTGGCTCATGCTGTCCATGCCGTTTGATGAAGATGCTGCTTTTCCCTGGCAAACGATTGGGAACCCAGGGGTCAGGAACGACAATAGACCCCTGGGAACCAAAGATACGCACTACATTTTCGCCCGCGACCTGTACGCCCGTGAGGAGTTGGGCCACGATGTCGCCAGGAAACGCGAGGATGGCAGCCGTGTATTCATCAACACGGCTCTGCTGCCCCACGTGTCCCACGGCTTTGACTTCAATAGGGTCGGCAAACGACTGACCGAGGGCCGCTCCGGCGATGCAACGCGCTAGCGAGGTGCAATAGCCGCCCACATCGAGAATGCCGCCACCGCCCAGGCGATTGTTCAGCAAACGGCTATCCAGGTTATAGGCACTCTGAAAACTGAACGTGGCTTGAATGACACGCACCTGACCGATAGCGCCGGAGCGCACCAGTTCAATCACTCGCGCCATTTGTGGATGGCAGCGATACATAAAGGCTTCCATTAGAAACACATCGTGCTGCCGCGCCGCCTCGACCACAGCCATCGCCTGGGCGTGATTGAGCGCGAGCGGTTTTTCGCACAGAATATGTTTGCCAGCCTCCGCCGCCTTGATAGCCCATTCAGCGTGCCAGGGATGCGGAACGGCGATATAGACGGCCTCGACCTCACGATCAGCCAGTAGCGCGTCATAACTGCCATAGCGATGAGGAATGTGCCATTGTTCCCCAAAGACCTCGGCTGAGTTTTGCGAACGGCTACCGACTGCGAGAAGCTGACCGGTCTGTGAGCCTGCCACGCCCTGCGCGAAAGCTCTCGCAATATTGCCGGTACCCAGGATACCCCAGGCGAGTTCTTTTTGCATAGTTGCTTCCTTCCAGTGGTGATGATGGTTAGAATTTCAAGGCACCCGCCGAGATGTTAGCGATAAACTGGCGTGCGCCCAGGAAAAACAGGATGATGAGCGGAATGGTTGAGAGCAACGTACCGGCCATCACCATACTATAGTCTGTGTTGTAGATGCCGTTGAGCTGTGCTAGCGCCACCTGCAACGTGTAGATTTGTGGCTGATTCAGCACGACCAGAGGCCAGAGGTAATCGTTCCAGACCGTCACAAAGGTCAGAATACCGAGAAAACCGAGAGCTGGTCGCAGAGCCGGAACGGCCACACTCCAGTATAAACGCAAATGCTTACAACCATCAATTCGCGCTGCGTCAATCAGGTCACTATGAATAGCGGAGAGCGAGTATTGGCGCATCCAGAAGATGCCGAAAGCTGGTGCCATTGCTGGAATAATCAATGGAAGGAATGTGCCAATCCAGTGCAGGTTCGCCATAATCACAAAAGACGCCACCAACGCTCCTCCTGATGGCAGAATGATTGTGCCGAGCAGAATGGTGAACAGCACATTGCGGCCTGGAAATTCAAACTTCGCAAAGGTAAAGCCCGCGATTGAGCAGAAAAACAGCGTCAGCACTGTGACGACGCAAGCCACCAGCAACGTGTTAAAAAATGCCTGGAGGAAATTGATGTTCTGGAATACATGCGTGATGTTGATCCATAGCTGGCCGCCAAAGAACAATTTGGGCGGCACGCTATAGATGGCACTGGTAGAGTTCGTTGCCATCACGATCATCCAGTAGAAAGGGAAGACGGAGATCAGCAGACCGAGAATGAGCAGCACATCCGTGACGATGCGTTGTACCGGTGTTCCATACCGTACCATGATTGGGACTCCTTTCGCCTCTCTAACTTATTGTTCGCCACGTTGCACGACACGCCAGTTCACAATAGTGAAAGCCAGCGTGATAAAGAAGATGATCCAGCCGATAGCGGCACCATAGCCAAAGTGGTCTGCGCTAAAGCCTTGCGCATATTGGTAGAGCGACATGGTTAGACCAGCACTACCGGGACCGCCGCTATTGCCCAACAAAATTTGTGGCTCGGTGAAGAGCGTTAGACCGCCAAAGGTAGAGGTAATCACGGTGAAGAGAATCACGGGCCGTAGCAGAGGAATGGTGACATGGACGAAAATGTTCCATGTATTGGCACCATCGATGCGTGCGGCCTCGTAAAATTCGGCTGGGATACTCTGCAAGCCGGCCATGTAGATCAGCGAATTGTAGCCCGTCCAGCGCCAGATGACGATCAGCGCAATGGCCCACCTGATTGGCCAAGCTTCGGTCAGCCACTGGACAGTGGGGATATGCATGGCTGTTAGCACATCATTGATGAGACCATACTGCGGGCTGAACAGAGAGCCGAAAATCAGCGTGATGGCTACAATCGAGGTAACATATGGCAGGTAGTAGCAGACCTGAAAGAGAAACTTGGAACGCTGGCGCATATTGATGAGGAAAGCCAGTATCAGCGCCAGCAACAGCATGGGAATGGTGGACATGAACCAGATTTCAAAGGTATTGATAATAGCCTCTCCAAAGGTGCGCGAGGTGAACAGGTAGGCGAAATTGCCGAAACCAACGAAGGTCATCTTGCCAATGCCATCCCATTTCTGGAAGGCCAGATAGGCCGAGTAGGCGACGGGACCAATACCAAAGGCCAGGAAGAGGATGTAGTAGGGAGCGATAGACAGATAGAGCGGAAGAAACTTCCTTGCTTTCCCTGCGCGGGCCGCTGGATGGCGCTCAGCCGCTTTTCCCTGCGGAACAGCCACGCCAGTAATGCTACTCATGAGCTTGTCTCCTTCTGCTTTGAACGAAGATCAATATATTCGCGTAGAGGAGTGATTCATCACACTCGCTTTATCCCTTTAGCTAATCAGAATTTGTCGTCGGGCCTGTTGTTGCGCAATCGTCCATGTCTGTGTCGGATTGGCGTTCTGGAACTCTATTAATTGCAGATCGTTCGTGAAAACGCCCTCGATATTCCAGTCCGCCGACGTTTTGTACGTCATAGGTACCTGCGTGACCGCTTTAGCGAAAATCTTCGTTGTGTCCTCGCCGCCGAAGAACGGTTCGTTTGTGAACATGGCCGCGTTGTTGAACACGCTCGGCGTAGACGGGAACAACTGAATGTCTTTGTAGGCCACTAACTGGTTGTGCGGAGATTCTATCCACTTAATGACCGCGAAGGCTGTTCTGGGGTGCTTGCTCGCTTTAGTGATTGCCAGGAAAGAGCCACCGTTATTGCCTGCTCCACCCGGCGCGGATGTGATACGCCAATCACCTGATGTATTAGGAGCGGCTTCCTCCAGAATTTGCTTCATCCAGACCGCGCCCACAAATGAAGCCATCAAGCCATCGCTGGCTGCCTGATTCCAGGGCGTGGTAAATGTTTGTACACCAGCGGCATCACCCATTTGTTGCGCCTCTACCGCCGTGTTCCATATTTGCTGCATGTAAGATTGATTGCCTATATAGGTGCCGGAAGTGGTAAAGTAGCGTTTTGCATTTTGCGCTAGTTGTTGGGTGTAGACGTTATCGATGTTGTCCAGCAGATACACCTTGCCGTTCGTCGCAGCATGTATCTTAGCTCCCGCTTGTAGATAGTCATTCCAGGTCTTGAACATAGCGGCAACCTGCTGAGGATCGGTCGGTAAGCCAGCTTTAGCGAAGAGATCGGCGCGGTAGAAAAGTGCGGTTGGGCCAGTATCCATCGGCAGGGCGATTTGTCGGCCTCCCGGCGCGGTGGCGAGTTGCCATTTCCAGGGTACATATTCGTTTTCGATACTGGCCGCGCCGAGCTTGTACAGGTTCACAAACTGGTTCTGATCGGGAAAGTAGGTGGCGAGGTTGGAGTTGATGCCAAGTATATCAGGTACCCCGTACTTTCCGGCCATCGCCGTTCTGACCTGTGTGTCATAGTTCGTGATCTTCACGGCATGTAGCTCGACATTGGGGAACACCTTGTCCACCTGAGCTAGAATATTGTCATCAATGGAACGATTCCAGTACCACAAGGTTAACTGAATCTTCCCACCGCTAGTCCCAGAACTGCATGCTGCCAGCCCCATTGCCAACAAGAGCAGCAGAAGAA
>JAJZEJ010000435.1 GCA_021828635.1 Chloroflexota bacterium | reverse complement strand
GTGATTTATCACGCCCCTATGGTTTTACCCCACGTACTGTCAGGAAGTAGAGATGCGCGCGAAAATCTTCTTGCAACATCTCTAATAGAACCTGCTCATAGAGCGCGTTTGCCTCAGCTCGTGTGGTGAGACCCATCTTAATAGTAAATTCTTGTGCCAGCAAGAAAGCCACTTTGTAGTTGTCATAGTAGTTCTGCTGAGCCTCAGAGCCAGCCGAAAAGTTCAGTACGTTCATCTTCTCTAGAATATCCTGGCAACCTGCCTCGTGTAAAAATTTGCCGAGCATAGGGGTGATGCCCGCGTGTTGCCCATTGGGATTGAAGCTACGACCGGCGAGGGCATAGGCTTTGGCAAAGAGTTCATACCAGCGTTGAAAAGCTGGACTGTTAGTGACTCCAGAGTCGTTGGTTTCGGTTAGATAAATCTTGCCACCAGGACGTGTAATGCGAACCATCTCACGCACCAATGGTTGCCAGGCTTCTTTGAGCATAAAAAAGGTCAGAAAGCGGGCATTCACGACATCGAAGCTGTTGTCGTCAAACTGGAGGGGTTGGAGAACATTCATGACGTGGAAGTTGACATTATCTAATTCCTGCACATCGGCCTGCGTATTGGCATATGCGATCATGAGTTGGCTAATATCGACGCCAATAACCTCACAATCAGGATATTTATAGGCGACTTCTAAGGCCCAACCACCAGGTCCGCAGGCGATGTCCAGGATGCGACGCGGTTGCGAAACATCTAATGGTTCTATAAATAGACCGCCCATGACTTTCGTCACCATCATATCCTGAATGCGTAAGCGTGTCATTTCGGCGGCGCTTTCAGAGTCGATGACGTAAGTGTTGGCATCATTGTTCGGTTTTTGCGGTGATTGCTCAGGTTTCTTAGAAGTCATTTGGCCCCCTGTCCTTTACTTGAACGTATCAATATTCTGGGTTTGCAATAAAATAATCCAGAAGCTCTTGCTCAATCTCTCGCCATATCTGTTGTTCTGCCTGGATAATATCCATCTCCTGCGGCCCGTTTCGTGAACTCAACATGCGTTGTACAACGCGATTGCGGAATGTATGAATGATAGGTCGTTGTTTTTCATAGCGAGGCATCGCGTGCAACATCAGGATGTTATGCTTGTAAAACTGGTTTTGCTCAAAGGCGATGACCAGCAGATCGGCGTAGTGTTGAACCAGGGCATGGCGAGAAAGAGAGGCAAAATAATTAGGTTGAATACTGGAGACAAGGAGGCAACCAGCAATAGTATCAGCACGCATAATCGGGCAGGCTACGGCACTTTCTTCTGGGCCGACCCAGTGAACGGGGAACAGGTTAACCCCCTCTTCACGGTTACGCACCGTATAGAGGCGTCCATTTGTTGCTGCATAGCCTGCCAGAGATTCCGCGCCGAGAAAAATAGTGCGTTGTTCTAGCTCACGTGTCAGTGGCGGCGTCCCGCGTCCTATACTCTCGCGCATACTTCTTACTATATTGTTGTGAGAAGGGGGCATGCACTGCGCAATGGTAATCTCCATGCCATTGCGATTTGGATCGAGTTGCATCAGAGCCTGTAACAAGATCGTGTCACAAATAGAACTGAAATGGATTGCTTGCGGTAAATTTACATGCGCCTGGATAACCTGTCGATAGAAAATAGAAGGTATCTCTTCAGGGAGATTTTCTTGCACAAGTATATCTTCGCCTTGTATCTCCGCCAAGAGTAGCGCACCAAGTGTAGGCTGATACTGTGGAGGCAAGGCTTTGATAAGCATACGTAGATTGCGTGCGCGGGGCGTTGATTCTCCACGAACCCAGCGCATGAGTGTAGCAGGGCTGATATTCATTTCATTTGCGATGCGTTGCTTCTCTTGGGAGTCCTGCAAAAGCTCTCCTAGAAGCTCTTGCCATGTTCTCTGGTCCTGCATTGCTCTCCTCCACACCTATGGGCGCACAAAGTTTTTGACTTTGCCTGCTATCGTATCAGCTTTTAATGAAAAGGTCAAATCTGTTAACTGAGGCATCTACGTATCTTATAGCTCTTGTGTAAGAGAAGATGCTAAAGTATTGTAGCGGTTGAGCTTGCGTTTATTGGCTTGTCGTTCTACTATTCCGTGTGAGGGTAGATGGGAGCGACAATTGTTCCCTACCTCATTAGGGCGTGTGCTGCTGCGCACGAAAGGAGGGGGTTTATGCCAGGATCATTTCGTGTTGGACGTATCACTGGTATCGACATCTATATCAATTATAGCTGGTTTATTATCATCATTTTCCTCACCTTCTCGCTAGCCGTGGGTTGGTTTCCGGCTACCATTCCGGGCTATAGTACTGTTGCGTATGTCATTCTTGGCTTGTTTGCCTCGTTGCTCTTATTCGTCTCAGTGCTATTGCATGAACTGGCGCATTCGCTGGTGGCTCGCGCCCGTGGCCTGCCCGTCAAGAGTATCCTGCTCTTCATCTTTGGTGGTGTCTCCAATATTGAGCAGGAACCAAAAAGCGCGGGCGTGGAGTTTCAGATGGCCTTTGTCGGCCCTTTGGTAAGTCTGGCGATTGGTGGCTTATCGCTGCTCATCACCTATCTATTGGGTGGGACACATTCGCCCTGGGGGTCCATGTTTGCTTACCTGGCCGGTGCGAATCTCTTACTCGGTGTCTTCAACCTCGTGCCTGGTTTTCCACTCGATGGTGGGCGCGTGTTGCGCTCTATCATCTGGAAGATTACTGGTAATGTGCGCACTGCGACACGGATAGCGACGATAGTGGGACAGTGCATTGCCTACGTCTTGATTGTCTGGGGTATCTTATTCTTCTTTACCGGCAATACTCTGTCGGGCATTTGGATTGGTTTCACGGGCTGGTTTCTGTTGAGTGCCGCACAGTCGGCCAATACGCAATCGATGATTGATACGGTCTTTAATGGTGTAACTGTTGGGCAGGTAATGAATACACAGGTGACGACAGTTCCAGCTAACATCTCGGTGCAACACCTGGTCGATGAGTACTTCTTGCCACAAGGGTTACGCTCGGCTCTGGTGATGCAGGGCAGTGTGCTTGGGGGTCTGGTCACGCTGAGCGATATTCGCCATGTACCACGCGAAGAGTGGGGCCAGAAGCCGGTGGGTTTCTTCATGATTCCTATCGAGCGTCTGCACGCTGTCCATCCAGAGCAGCCGTTACGTGATGCCCTAAAGTTGCTGAGTAGCCAGAATGTTAATCAGGTGCCGGTCGTGCAGCAAGATGGGCAATTGGTGGGAGTGATAACACGTGAAGCTATTGTGCGTTTCATCGAAATTCGCCGCAGCCTCGGCCTGGGCCATCCCACTGCATAGGGATTTGTTCACCGCATCCATGTGTCCGTGCCTATGTGTATCATGCAAGGTAAGCGAAAATGACACATGAATGCGGTAAACTGGTCTCTATATCGTCAGAACGACTTTGCCGGTGGTGCGGCGCTCGGCGATAGCGCGGTGAGCTTCGGCGGCCTGAGCCAGAGGATAGGTCTGACCTACGATGATCTGCAACTTGCCTTCCGCCAGGTAGCGCATGAGGTCTGTAATTGCGGCGGCTATACGGTCTGTACGACTGAGCCAGGCGGTCAGCCAGTAGCCGATGATAGCCTGATTTTTATACATCAATTGAACGCCAGTGAATTGCGCGACCTCGCCGCTAGCTGCTCCGAAGACAGCCATGCGTCCGAATGGAGCCAGGCATTGCAGGCTTTGCTGCGCGACCTCGCCGCCCACCATCTCCAGGATGACATCCGCGCCACGCCCATCGGTTGCCTGTTTGACCTGTTCAACCCAATTGGGTTGCGTGTAATTAATCGTTACATCCGCGCCGAGGCGACGTGCCAGCGCAAGTTTGCTCTCGCTACTGGCGGTGCCGATGACGGTTCCCGCGCCCATCAGTTTCGCCAACTGCACAGCTAGCGTACCAACGCCGCCCGCTGCTGCGTGAACCAGTACACTCTCACCCTGTTGCAGGTGTGCCGACTCGTGTAGCAACTGATATGCAGTTAGACCTTGTACGGGGAAAGCGGCAGCGTGAACAAAATCCAATGCATCAGGAATAGGAATGATGGTATTAGCTGCCGCCGTGACGTATTCCGCATAACCACCATTACTGAAAGCAGCGACACGCATACCCTCTTTAAGCGTGGTGACGCCAGGGCCAAGTGCCGCAATGGTTCCAGCAACCTCAAAGCCGGGGATCATAGGTGTGCGTGTGCGTGTTAAGTAGGTGCCTTGTCGCTGTGCCAGATCGGCGTAATTAATGCCTGCGGCTACTACCTTGATGAGTACCTCGCCTGTGTTGGGGGTTGGTGCCTCAACTTCTTCAAGCTGCATAACCTCTGGGCCACCCAATTCATGAATCACAATTGCTTTCATCTACATTCCTAACCTTTCTTGTCTCCTCTGATCCATAGCTGATCTCTCGTGTGAGAGAGCTTT
>JAJZEJ010000771.1:1369-4446 GCA_021828635.1 Chloroflexota bacterium | reverse complement strand
ATTTTGCGTCCTGTGATCAAGGCAATCTACTATGTGATTACCTGGATTCGTACTCATAAGTTGGCGACACTGATTACCATCATTCTGCTTTTGCTTAGCATCAGCGTCACCACACGCCTCATGACTGGCTACTGGCCGTTCAATAGTCCCAGCACTGATGCAGTGCAGCAGAGTCTCCAGAACAATCCGCAGTTGAGTCCTGATATCCAACTCTGGTTAACGGCGTTGGAAAATGGTGATCTCACCTCCATGCAAACCCTACAAAAGACTATACCGGCTTCGGGAGTACAACCCGATGACGGAGCTTTTCTTGGAGAATTTAGTGCCAAATATGCGGGTGTAACCTGGAATGGAGCTAAAGTAGATGGCGTCTCAACCGCTGCGGATGGTCAGGTTGATGCTTTTGTAGAGGTCGATATCTCTATTCCAGCCACTTCTACTACCCAGGCCACGAATGCTATCGTACTTTGGCATTTTGTCACTAATCAAGGTAGAATCACGGCCATCGATTTTATCTCGGCTCGTGCAGGCTAGTAGTGCCGTTCTTTATATTCGCGCTTGAGCGGAAGGGGATAATAACCCGTGTCAAAGCAAGCAAACGATGCAAAGCGCAAGTCGGGCGATATCGATAAGTCTATTGATCGTGGCCTCGACCAGTTTGCGCGTTTTATGCGTTTCCAGTGGATCTGGTTTGCGCTCGTTATATTGATTGTCTGGTTCTTTGTTCAAGGTAAACCTATCGGTCCATTTGACCCCGGTACCATTCTTACCGGCGCGGTGACAATCGGTTTTGCCGTCTGCTATATTGTCATTCAGTTTGCAGCCCTCTTCTGGTTCCTGGGTCGCCCACGCCTGTACTGGGTTATGCCGGGTGAAACTGGCGTCACCTTTGAAGACTACAAAGGTAATCCAGAGGTACTTGAGTCGGCAGAACGTATCGTGGCCCTGATCCGTGGCGTCAAAGAGTTCGAGGAGATGGGCGGTACACCTGTTCGTGGCGTGCTACTCTCTGGCCCTCCAGGAACCGGCAAAAGCTACCTGGCGCAATGTATGAGTACCGAAGCAGGTGTTCCCTTTGCCTATGCCAGTGCCTCCAGCTTTCGTGCTATGTTCATGGGCATGGATGTACTGATGATTAGCAGGCTCTACCGCAAGGCACGCCGTTTGGCTCGTGAATATGGTGGCTGCATTATCTTCATGGATGAAATTGATGCCATTGGTGGGTCACGTTCCGGTTCCGGTGGGCAAATGGGCATGGGTGGTGGCATGTTTGGTATGATGGGCGGAGGCACGGGTGGACTTAACCAGTTGCTGATGGAAATGGACCCTCCCAATATTGAGACGGGCTGGTTCAAGAAAATACTACGTACACTAGGTTTCTATCATGGTCGAGCGCAAAAGCAACCGGTGTTGACGGTCGGCGCGACCAATCTGCCGGAATCACTCGATCAGGCACTCTTGCGCCCCGGTCGCTTCGACCGTCAGATCAAAGTAGCGCCCCCAACCGATAAATATCGCCCGGAGGTCATCGAGTTTTATCTGGGCAAGGTTAAGCATGACCAGACTATCTCCATTGCCGCGCTGTCGCAGCGTATGGTGAACTACACGCCGGTGGCGATCACGCATGTCGTCAACGAAGCTACGATTATCGCTCACTTCGATGGACGCGATAAGGTCGTTTATAGAGACCTCATTGAAGCTCAAGATGTGCATGAATTTGGCTTGCGCCAACTTGCTGAATTGACACCGATTGAGCGCCGTCGTCTGGCTTATCACGAAGCTGGTCACGCCGTCGCCTGCTATTACCTGATGGATCGCTACTTCCCGGCCTTCGTCACCTTGCACAAGCATGGTGATCTGGAAGGGGCTGCCGCCTTCGCTGCCTGGCGTCAGAAAGAGACTGTCATTACCAGTAGTCGGGAAGATGTATTGGCTCGTATTCAGGTTGCATTGGCCTCACGTGCCGCAGAAGAACTTTTCTTAAACGTCAACTTGAATGGTGTAGCCGGAGACTTCGCCAGCGCCACGCAAACTGCCGCAGCCTACGTCGGCATCTATGGTATGGATGGTACATTCACCTCTTACCTGGCTTTTGCCAGCGTGACAGGCCCGAACCCGTCGATGGTGCGCGACTTCTCAACCCGTGTCGAGGCTGTATTGCAATCACAATTCAAAGGTGTCAAACAGCTTTTCCAGCAGCATAGCGAAGCTGTGATTGCTGTTGCCGAGGCTTTGATCGAGCGCGACGAACTGGTTGCCGACGAAATTAAGCAGTTGATCGATGAAGCGGACGCGAAGCGTGTTGCCAAGTCGGTGCTGACTGACTTCGAGCTACTGCTCGGCCCTATCGACAACGGCAATGGCAATGGACACAATGGCAATCTGCTGGCCGCAAGCTCTAGCAATGGCAATGGTTCATCGGGCAGCCCTGTGTGGGATACCAGTCGCCTCAATTTTGAAACTGGTGATCTGACAATGCCCCCATTGCCGGATAATGGTATCCAGCCGTTCAAAATCGATGATGATCTACTGGGCCAGGGGCCATCGGTGGCATAAACAGCTATGTTGATGGGTTTGATACCACAATTATAGTGTGGTACCCATGATGTGATACCCACAGCATGGCACCCACAAGGGGTGTCACTACATATAATATGTATTATCGGTGACACGATACATGTAGTGACACCCCTTGTGGGTGCCATGCTAATAGTCCTATGCAGTCCCGCTCATCCTATCGAAAAAGAGAGGCTAATCGTTTCATACAAAGAGGTTTGTTGGTGCGAATGCAGTTTATGAGGGTGTTATGTCAACAGTGACGATAGTCGATAAAAAGAAAAGTGCCGGACACGCCGAACAATCGGGCTTCCCGTTGTCGCCAAAGTGGCAAACGGCACTTGCTTATGCTATAGGGTTTGTTTTGCTCTTGCTTGGTCTCTACTTGCGTTTACATAATCTGGGTCTGCCCTTTGACCGCGATGGTTATGATGAGGGCGTCTACTGGCAATCACTGCGCTCAATGGCGGCAGGCTACCCACTCTACAAGTCTATTTTCTACTCACAGCCGCCAGCCTTCT
>JAJZEJ010000771.1:0-1359 GCA_021828635.1 Chloroflexota bacterium | reverse complement strand
CCTATCCCTTCTATATGCTCTTCGGACAGACATTGTGGTCGGCGCGTCTGGGTATCGCGGTCGTCTCATTGACTGGTTTGGTGGGTGCATTTCTGCTGGGACGCGCTATCTGCGGACGGATCGGAGCGATTGCGGGCTTGCTCTTAATAATCGCCGACCCGTTCTATCTCTCGCAGTCGCAAAAAATTCAAGCTGAGGCACCATCTGCGGGTTTCTCCTTGCTGGCCGTTGGACTGGCCTATCTGTGGTGGGAGACGCCGGAGGGCGCGGCTGGTATCTGGCTCGGTGCGTTATGTGGCGTCGCCGCCTCACTGAGCATTTTGAGCAAGCTACTCGGTGTGACTATCCTGGTACCGATTGGACTGCTGATGCTGGCACAATTCTGGCGTGTGTCCAAACAACCACGCGAACAACGTCTGCGCTACGCTACCTCGCTGATCGTCGGCGTCGTGGCTTTCCTGCTCACCACAGCCGTTTTTGTATTGCCCTATGTTATCCTCTCGTTTCACCAGTTCTGGGCTGGTGTTGTGACCTTTCACACGACGGCAGGTGTGAAATTTAAGGCCACAATAGTGAATAATTTTCCGATGATGAGCAATCTGTTGACCTCTGTCACCGCGATTACCGCGCTCGTTAGCACAATTATTGCTCTCCTGCGCCGTGATTGGCGTGTGCTACCACTGATAGCCTGGTTGGCCGCGACCATTATCGTGCTACTCGATCAAGTACCACTTTTCCATCATCACCTCGTCGCGCTCATCCCACCGATGGTCGCGCTGGCTATCGTGGGCATTGCGCCACTCAGATTGCAACGCGCACGCAGTGCTATCCTGCTCAACATCGGCACTGCTATCACTCTCATCATGATCGTAACTACGCTAGTGTTAAACTTTCAAGGTGAGCAGGCATACTTTCGGGGCGCACGCAACGAAGCTGCCTCCGCACCTATCCAGCAGACACTCCAGGTAGCTCAGGATTTGCGCCACTATACCAAGCCCGGTCAACTGGTGATTACCGATGCGCAATTCATTGCCGCCCTGGCAGACCGCAACACACCGCCTTCGCTGGTCGATACCTCTCTCGTGCGTATCAACACACACTACCTGACGTTACAGCAGTTAATTCAGGCGGCATCAAATCCCCAAGTTCATGCTGTCCTGTTCTACACGTATCGTCTGACCATTAAAAGTGTGACACCCTTCCATAGCTGGCTTGCCACACACGGCTTCCATCTTGTAAAAAGCTACAAACCAGGACAAGAGTTGTGGGTCCGGCAATGATGGTGTAGGAATCGATTATGCTCTTTAACAACATACAATGGTATGATGTAGGGACCGATTCATCGCGTCCAGCATGCCA
>JAJZEJ010000015.1 GCA_021828635.1 Chloroflexota bacterium | reverse complement strand
TGAGCGTGAGCGCCAAGTATTGTATCTCGTCATGTGGAGTTGGTACCGGCACACGCTGATGCAGGTCGCCAGCCTTGATACGCCTAGCTGTTTGCGCCAGTTGCTGAATGGGAGCCAAAGAACGCGCCGCTAGCCAGTAACTACCGAGAGCGCAGATCAGTAACACGATGCCACCAACGATGAAAAGGGCGGCAACAAGCTTATGCAGCAAATCGTGCAATTGCGCCAACGATTCGCCTACTTGGATGATTGCTACTGGCCTACCTTGATAGATCATAGCCCGGCTGTAAATGCGTACCTCTTGATCACTATCAGAAAGCACGGTTTCCTGCCAGGGCTGACCGGCCAGCGTTTGCGTGATGCTGCTGCGTGGTACCAGGAGATGATGAAAGGCTGGCGTCTCGCCAACGAGTGTGCCATGTGCATCAAGCAGACGCACCAGCGCACCATAGTTAACATTATCAGGCTCTATGGGGAGATTACTATTTTGCTTGCCAAAGCCGGGGAGATCGCCCGTGACATTGTGAAAGACGACGCTACCATTCTGAATTTCGATGCCCCCAGCGACCTGCTGCGCACGAATCTGGAGCGCGGAATCTACACCGGCCTCCAACGAGTTTTCCAGGTAGGCATAGAAGACACCACCGGTACAGAGCAGCAGGGCGGCGAAAGCGATGGTATACCAGCAGGCCAATTGCAGACGAATACCAGGGATATAGCGACGTAGATGAGCAGGCAGGATCAGCGAGGTCAGTGAGGTTAGCAAGGCAGGCATTAGTCTGGCTCCTTCAACTGATAGCCGGAGCCACGCACGGTATGAATGAGATTCGCTTCGCCTGCCGCGCAGAGTTTATTGCGTACATAGCGCACATAAACCTCAATGACGTTGGAGAATTGTTCGGCGTCATAGTCCCAGACATGCTCGGCAATCGTTGTGCGACTCAAAATTTCGCGTGGGTGACGCATAAAATAGTGTAGCAGTGTGTATTCTTTGCTAGAAAGATTGATGAGCCGTTCTCCGCGCCATGCCTCATGCGTGCGTGTATCAAGCGTAATATCCCAAAAGCGTAGTACTGGTGTTTTGGGTGTGCCATCACGGCGCAAGAGGGCGCGTACTCTCGCCTCCAACTCACGGAAATCAAACGGCTTGGCGAGATAATCGTCCGCACCCAGGTCGAGACCATGTACACGATCTTCGATGGTACCTAACGCGGTGAGAAAGAGAATAGGCACGTTTTCATGCATCTCGCGCAGACGTTCACAGACCTGCCAGCCATTTAGCTTAGGTAGCATCACATCCAGAATAATCAAGTCATAGGGTACGTCGCTCTCACGTTCGAGTGCCTCTTCACCATCACGCGCTAAATCGACCAGATAATGGCAACGTTCCAAGCCTTTCTTAATGTCCGGTCCCAATATTGGGTGATCTTCAACCACCAGCAGACGCATACAAACTCCTCTCCTGTGTTACATGAGGAACTTCATTCTCTCATAGATATTGTACACATCTTTTTATGAATTGACGATGAGAATTACCATATTCTCTTATCGAAAGCCAGATGTAAGGAGAATAATATTACCTCATAGCCTTCATCTTCCAACACAACACGAAACATATCTAAAATCTCTGCTGTATCGTTCACGACTAGAATGCGGGTCGCCATCTATGTATTCCCTTCACTATGCACTTTTGGATGATTGCTCATGTGCATATTCTTAGATTAGCTTTTCCTATTACCTATGCCTTTTGCACGTTACATGGAGCGAAGAAGTGCCAGATGCGTCAATGTTATAGTTCATCATAGGAAGCAGAGCGGTCGCCTTGCCTTCTTTTTGACCTCTTCCAGAGGCGATTTATATGTTATAATGGATGGGTTTTCGTCTCTTAACATATAGTGAGAAAAAATAGTTGTGATTTTGTAATCGTCAATGGAAAGAAAGGCAGGTCGTCATGTCATTTGTACCACAAACGTCAGCAATCACGGTCGCGGCACTCTATATCTATCCTATGAAATCCTGCCGAGGTCAGGCGCTATCCCATAGTGTAATGGACGGACGTGGTTTCAAGCATGACCGCGCTTTTATGCTGGTTCATCCCAATGGTGACTTTGTACTACGTAGTCGCTATCCGCGTATCGTGCTGATCGATGTCTTTGTAGAAGATACCTTTTTGCGCTTGCAGGCTCCAGGCATGAATCCCTTGCAGATCGAGTTCAAGCTGAGCGGACTACCAGTTGAGGTAACAGTCTGGGATAGTCTCTGTGAAGCTATTGACCAGGGAGATCGTGCTGCCGATTGGTTCAGCACGTTTCTCGGCACATCCTGCCGCCTGGTACGCATGACTGATACGTGGCAACGTCCTACCACGGGACATAACCAGGTGAGTTTTGTCGATAGTTCTCCCTTCCTACTGACCTCGGAGTCCTCTCTGGCTGACCTGAATAGCCGCCTCACCGAACCTGCTCCTATGCTGCGTTTTCGTCCTAATATTGTCTTGAGTGGTACTGCTCCTTTCGCGGAGGATGAGTGGAAGCGCATTCGTATTGGTGAGCATATCTTCAAGACAGCTGAGGCTTGCCGACGTTGTATGATGATAACCATCCATCCTAATATGGCTGTTGTTAGTAAAGAGCCGCTGCACACACTAACAACCTACCGCCGTAGTCCAAGCGGGCATGCACTCTTTGGGCAATACCTCACTCATAGCCAACTTGGCACTATCCACGTCGGCGATTCTGTCGAAATTCTTGAGTAGAAGAACACATGCTTCACGAATTGACCATCTCAAATGTGCCGTGAACATTGCGGAACAGCACGTGCGTACCCTGGAATTGCACCAACATATCGGGATACTTTGGGTTCGAGCCACGGACGAAACTCAAAGTAACGGGAATAAGATCAGCATTGGGACCATAGAGGCGTGGACCTTGATAGATGCGTATGTGTGTGGCATCACCACCTGGCAATTCAAGTATCTCGATCTGGTCGTGCAGGTTAAGCGCAATAAAATGACTAGGTACCTTCCCTGTTTCATCACCGACAAAGGCGTCGGTCTGATAAGTACGTGGATAGCCATAATGCAGTGTATTCCATGTATTGCCCCACAATGCACTGATAAGCTGACCACCCAGCACCAGTCCTGTCGCCAATAGCATACCCAGCACGACGAGCAACACCCATGATGCTCGTCGCGCATGCATCACCGAAGTTATAACCTCTCCTTGCTCTTGTTGGCCCGTTTGTCTCTTCTGGGCTTTCTGACTCACCTGGACTTTCGGTTCCTCTGTTTTCTTCTCCTGTACGAGCGGTCGTGTCTCTTCTGGCGTGGAAACAGGCTCTCTATGCTTGGTGCGTGAAGCACGCGCAATCGTAACCGGTGGTTGCCACTGGTCAGTTATCGTTGTCTTTGTCTTTGCTTTCTTGCCCTTTGAGGTTGGATTGATAGGGCGGTGGCGCAACACACTTTTGGGAGTGATCTCGTTAGCATCTAAAAGTACAGACATGCATCTTCTCCTTTTTTATACAGTAGATAATTCAGCAAGCACACGAAACGGAAATAATAGGAGAAATCAAGCTGTTTGCCTCCCTGACAAAAGCAATATGCTGTGAGAACGTGCCGAGAATACGACGCGGCAATGCACCAGATTATTATAACATTTGTTCTACATGCTCAAGTATACCAGATCACACGCCAAAATGCCAGAGGATTACTACCATATATTATTTCTTATAGTCATAGATTATACAAATATTGTTCATGTTTGTTTGAGAGCAAGATACGAGAAGTTTTTTCGCCCGGCTCCCTGTATACTGTTTCTACGTGGCCGCGGCAATTTACCACATAGAAACGATAGTGCAAAGGAAAAGAGGTATAAACTATGATTAACGGGATAATGGCGACGGTAGTGTTCGTCCGCGATCTAGACAGATGTACAACGTTTTATCGGAACACGCTCAAACTTCCGTATACAGGGAGCGATGCCAATTCTTCCGCATTCCTTCTACAAGAACGATCCTTGATTCTGCTCTCAGTTTCAGGTGCCGCAGACCTGCTCGGCTCGGTTCCTAATGAACTCAAGGTCGATGGACCTCCTCGCGTCGTTCTGGCCGCTGGTGTTGAGAATGTGGACGCCGCATACCAAACGCTCAAGGCAGAGGGAGTCACGTTCCTCAGACCTCCAACCGACCAGTCTTGGGGACTGCGCACGGCACACTTTGCCGATCCAGAAGGCAATCTCTGGGAGATCAACCAACCCGTAGAAGCGAAGACGGAGGGGTAGGTGAAACCGCCTTGTGGCTATCGTAGCGAGGATGGCGAATTTTTACACATGCCCTATCCTGGTCATATCGCTAGTGGCGGGGAAAAGGTAGCACCCAGATCCACACGCAAGCCGCGAAGGCGATGCTACCGAGAATGACGAACAGGTGAAAGATTTCGTGATAGCCCCAGATG
>JAJZEJ010000741.1 GCA_021828635.1 Chloroflexota bacterium | reverse complement strand
GAATTGCCTTCGTCGAGTGCTGATAACTTCGATTGGGCATTGGCATCCTATCTCATGGCTAAACAACATATTGCGGCAGTCTCTATATCGGGTTCGCAACAATATGGTATGAACCTTTATAATAGCCAGTATTCGGCTGCTATTGGTATACCGCGTGATTCTATGTACCAGGACCAGGGAGTGTACTGGCGCGACTACACCCAGGCGCTGGTGGTAGTCAACCCCAGTAATACCACCAGCTATACCGTGAAGCTCTCCGGTCAGTATAATGATCTAAGCGGCAATCCCGTCAGCCAGGCACTGACGTTGCCTCCACACTCGGGTCAGGTGTTGCTCTTCTAGCATAAATTAAACCTGTGACGAGAGTTGGGGTGTAGGTGTTGTGGAAGAAGTATCGGTCGGCGGTGCGAAAGAAGCGGTATGCGCCGGAAAAAGCGTGCTGTACGCCTGCAAAAGATAGAGGCTGGTACGCTCCCAACAGAGTTCCTCTTCCACGCGCTGCCGTCCTATTCTTCCCATTGTCACGCGCAAATCTGTATCATTAAGCAATGTTTCTATATGATCGGCAAACTCGCTAATGCTATTGTGTGTGGCGTAGAGTGCCGCCTCCTGAGCAGAAATGCGCGTCTCTGGTAGATCAAAAGCGACTATCGGTTTGCTTGTAGCCATGTACTCCATTGTTTTCAGCATCGTACTGCGGTCATTCAATTCGTTACTTGGATCAGGGGTCAGCCCGATATCGCAGATAGCCAGATAGTGTAACATCTCCTCGCGTTGGAGCCAGCCCATAAAGAAGACATATTCTTCCAGGCCGAGTTTGCTGGTCAATTCCTGCAAAACTGCTAGCTGTTCACCATCACCCATCAGCAGTAATCCTACATCGCGGCGCTGGCGCTGATGAACAAGCTCGTCAACTGCTTGAATAGCGTACTCAATGCCATCCTGACTACCCATTACGCCCACATAAGCCAGCAGAAAGCGTTTACCAAATTGTGCCTTTAACATGGGATCGACCGGCATATGGGCTGGATATTTGGCGAGATCGGGTCCATTGCGCACGATAAAAACCTTCTCAGGCTTGCAACCACCCCGTTGCATGGCAATTTGTTTCTGTGAACCGTTCGTGGTAATGACAAGATGTGCTGTTTTATATGAAAAGCGTTCTAGCAAGCGCAGAACATTATAGAGCCTGGATTTGTTCTTTTGAAATTTAACTCTGAGCATCTCTGGCGACAGGTCGTGCTGATCAAAGATGAATTTTTTGCCTCCTGGTCGATATAGGATACCGATTAGGAAGAAGAGGTCAGGCGGATTGGCGGCATGGATAACGTCGAAACCATGTTTGCATAAGACCTTCCAGGTGAGTGAGAAGGTTTTGAGTAGGGCGAGGCTGTATTCCTGCATATAGCCTCTAGCAGTAGATGGCATCATAGGTAGGTGATAGCGATAAATGTGGATGCCGTCAATGCAAACGTATGTTTCCTTATCCCGTGTTTCACCTTTTGGGCAGATGACACTTACTTGATAGCCATCCTGAGCTAATGTACGAGCTTCGCGCCATACACGTGGATCAGCCGGTACTGAGAGATTTTCAACGAGCATCAGCACTTTCTCAGGCGTTGCCATGCTGGCCCTCGCTTCCTAGCAAACGAGATGCTTGCGGTCGTTGTCTTTTTTTCTGAATGGCGTATTCATACATAGCAATGACGCGATATACCAGGACCATATTGCTGAGATGGGCTGTATCAGTACGTCCGGTGGTAGGACCGCTATGGTGCAGTGCTTTTTCCAGACCAAGCGCCAGGGCATCCGCATCGTGTGGGCAAACACTGCATCCCTCTGTATGCACGAGAATCTCAGCTACATCGCCGACATTAGTGGCGACGACGGGAATATTGCAGGCCATCGCCTCGCGTACCACGTTGGGCGATCCCTCGGCAATAGAGGGCAGGATAACAACATTACTGGCATTCATATATTCCACCACGGTGCTTTGAGGCAAGCCATTGGCAACTACTAGCTCAGCCTCGATGCCACGTGCGCTGAGCCGCTCGATAGCTTTCTGCGCTAGCGCAAAGTTTTTGACGGGAATAGTGGGATTATTGGCGAAAACAACATAGTAGCGATGCTGATCCCAATCCAATTTTGCGCGTACTTCCGCGCGTGGCATTGGTTTGAAAAGATCAAAGTTGATGCCATCGGGAATGACGAAGACATCATCAACCAATGTTGCCTTCTTCATCTGTTCGGTTTTGACCGTCACAGCTTCTACATGGCGACAGAGCCACTGACTGAGCCGCACAACGAATGTGCTTTTTTTGCTATAGGTACCATCGCTGGTTACTGTGCCTAACAGGTCATCGCCCAGGAAATCGGCTACCACAGGCGTTGTCCACTGCATACGTCCAACCAGGCACCACAGCCCGTAGTGTCCATTTACTATGTCGTAGCGCCTACTCAGCGTCTTAAAAAAGGTCTGGAGTGTGGCGACTGCATAACGTAACGGCATCGGCCAGGATGGCTTAGGGTGAACTACCTCAACCTCGTGGCCGAGTGCTGTCAGTGAATCGACGATAGCTTTGACAAAGGTACCTTTATGTGGTCGTGTAGGTGTGGGATAGATGCCAGTCACCATCAGAACACGGTATTTTTTCTGCGCTGATTGATTTTGTAGAGAAGGCATGAGATCGATTGCTCCTCATTGAGAAAAGTTCTATTTCTATATATGTCAAACGGCTAATGCATCTTCGACTAACAACTCTTCTACCGGGTACTCTGGTTTCACCAGTGTTGATGGGTCGATGAAGACACGGAACCATAGCTCCAGGCTGGCTAGCGTGAACAACTGGGCCTGATAATTCACGCGACCCTCCAGGTGATCGCGCACCATTTGTCCAACGAAAGCATCATTAAAGTACCCGCGACTGCGAGTGCGCTCAGAGAGGAGCAAACGGGAGATGAGACCGCTTTGTCCCTCGCGGAACCAGATGCCGGTTGGAACATTGAAGCCCATCTTTTTGCGCGTCAGAATTGATTCCGGTAGGAAATCTGCATAGGCGCGTTTGAGCATATACTTCGCTTTGAACGATTTTGTCTTGAGATGCGATGGAATGCTCGCTGCATATTCTGTCAGCTGATAGTCAAGCAACGGAATACGCGATTCGAGCGAGGCGGCCATCGTCATTTTGTCGCCCTTCATCAGCAGGTTATCCGGTAGCCAGATTTTCGTATCCAGGTAGAGCATGGCGGAAAGATTGTCACGCTGGGGATTGTTGGCGAGCCAGCGTCCAAATTCGCGGCTAGAATCCATGTCAATCGCGGCTTTGGTCTGGGCTGAGAGCAGTTGTGCTTTCATTGTGCCATTGAAAATGCCAAACCAGCACATCCAACGCTCAGGCGTCGGATAGGATAGGTTGCGGGCGGCGGTTTTGAGTTTGCGCATGCTATACGGTAGATGGTCCAAGAGTGGCTGTATGAGCTGGTTGCGCATGGATGCAGGAATAACGTGGTAGTAGTGGGCTAACCAATCAACGACATATTTGGGATAGCCTGCGAAAAGTTCATCACCGCCCTCACCGGAAAGGACGACTTTGACGTGCTGGCGAGCCAGTTTAGAGACCAGGTAGACACCCAGATCAGAGGGTTCGCTGACCGGTTCGTCGCGGTGCCAGGTGAGCATAGGCCAATACTGTGTCATGTCGGATGATTTGACGACCAGTTCGTAGTGGTCGGTACCGAAATGCTCGGCGACGAGACGGGCGTAGGGTAACTCGCTGTAGTCGGGGTGGTCGAAGCCAACCGAGAAGGTCTTGACCTTGTGCGAGGTAAGCTTGCTCATGATGCCAGTGATAATGCTCGAATCGACACCACCGCTGAGCATGGCTCCAACTGGCACATCAGCCATCATGCGTTCCTCAACTGCTCGTTGCACATGTTGCCGAATGCCCTCAAGATACTCCTCGATGGGACGTTCTTCGGTTTTGCTAAAAGTATAATCCCAATAGCATTCCTGGCGTATCTTACCCTCTTCACAGAGCATCCAGTGACCGGGCAAGACCTTGTAGATGCCCTCAAAAAGCGTAGCTGGCGCTGGCACATAGCGCACGCTCAGAAAATCGGCCAGTGCCTGCGTGTCCGCAACACGTTTCACTCGTGGATGGCATAGCAGCGACTTAATTTCAGAGGCAAAGACGACATCACCATTGACCTGTGTGTAGTAGAGCGGTTTCTTACCAGCACGATCACGAGCCAGCAGCAAGCGTCGGCGTGAACTATCCCAGATAGCAAAGCCGAACATGCCATGCAGGCGTGCTACACAGTCAACACCAAACTCCTCGTAGGCATGGACAATCGTTTCTGTGTCGCTATTGGTGCGAAATTGGTGTCCTTTTTCGAGCAGTTCCTGGCGTAATGCTTTGTAATTCCAGATTTCACCGTTGAAAACAATCCAGACATCGCCCG
>JAJZEJ010000840.1 GCA_021828635.1 Chloroflexota bacterium | reverse complement strand
AAATCGCTCGCCCGTGCCTTAGCACCAGAGATCAGAGTATGTTGTGTGGCTCCCGGAGCCGTTGTGACCAGATGGTGGGCCGGACGCGAAGAAAACATGCAGAGGTTAAGCCCTCATCTGTTGCTACAGCGTACCGCGACTCCTGCTGACATTGCTACTATGATTTGTGCAATGTTGGAACAAGAGGTGATGACTGGCCAAATTATTACTGTTGATAGTGGGCAGACTCTATAGCAGAAAATAAGGGACTATCATGCTCAACGATTCTGTATTGTTGAATGATTGGCATGTTGTCGCGTATGCGCCGGATGTGCCAGAAGGGAAACCGGTTGCTGTTCGCCTGCTAGGTGAGGATATTGTGCTATGGCGTGTGGGAAAGACGATTCATGCATGGCGTGATCTGTGCATTCATCGTGGTACCAAGCTCTCTTTGGGCAAAGTAGAGAATCAATGTCTGATTTGTCCGTATCATGGTTGGACCTATGACCAGACGGGCCAGTGCATTCGTTTCCCAGCGCATCCGACACAGAAGCCACCTGTCAGCGCCCATACCGTTGTTTACAGGGTCATGCAGCGTTACGATTGGGTCTGGGTTTCAGCAGGCAATCCTGAGCATGAACCACCCGTTTTTCCGCAGTGGGATGATGTCTCGTTCCGCAAGGTGCATTGCGGCCCATATAGCATCCAGGCTAGTGGTCCCAGGGCTATCGAGAATTTTCTGGATGTGACGCATTTCCCTTTTGTGCATCAAGGGCTATTGGGCGATCCCGCTCATCCAGAGGTGAGTGATTATCAGGTCGAGATCAATGACGAGGGCGTGATTGCGCGTGATGTGACTGTTTGGCAACCGGACCCCGATGGATTGGGGCAAGGGGCGCAAGTGACATATATCTACCGTGTGTTAAGCGCCTTGACGGCCTATTTTATTAAATCCTCTGCTGGCCCACATTTCGCCATGTATTTTACTATTACGCCCGTTGAGGAGCGCCAATCGATTGCCTGGATGTATGTGGCGATGGACTATGGTGAACTGAGCGATGAGCAGGTTCGGCAGTTTCAGGATGATATTATCAAGCAAGATATACCGGTGGTGGAGTCGCAACGCCCAGAACTGCTGCCGCTTGACTTGCAAGCCGAATTGCACCTGCGCTCAGATCGCACCGCCATTGCCTATCGCAAGTGGCTCAAAATGTTAGGACTCTCTTTTGGGACAGCTTGATGTAATAAAGCAATCATGGTAAAAAGTACAAAAAAGAGGAACGGTCATATAGGAAAATATGACCGTTCCTCTTTTTTGATGCGTTAGTGGGTATTAGCCACCAACGTAACCAACGATGTCGGTACCGCCCTGGGCAGGGAAGGCCGAGCCATTGGTGTTATAGTACATTGGACGCTCTGCCACGAAGACGCCGCCGTTGTTGAGCGTTTGCACCGTCATCGAAACAGAGTTGGCTGAGCTGTTGGTGCCAGGCTGAAAGGCTTGCTGGATCAAACTGGCAATATCCAGCGTGAAGCGGCTATGGGCTGCCACTGCGTAAGACGTAACGTTGGATTGACCCAGGCCGTTAACCAGCGTTACATAGATGGCCTCCTGGCTCGCGGTTGGGTTCTGAATGGTTAGCCACTCGTTGTAGCCAGTATTGGCATAGCCTTCGGCGAAGGAATAGGAGCTATAAGCAGCCGGACCTTTCTGACCGATGACATCCGTACCGCCCATTGCCACTGTGTTAGCGCCAGTTGTCAGCGTGTGGTTGTACGTGAAGTACTCTTCACGCTGTACAATGATGTTGCTACCAGTGGCTTTGACCTCGATTGAAACTTCTGGCGTTGAACCGGAGAAGGTATTGTTGGCATTGACATTCCAGATGACCTGGCTATTTGCTCCCACTGGAACGGTGTAGGTGTTGGTCGCGCCGGTGCGAGACTCAAGGGTGATTGCCGTACTGGCTGCCGTGTTCGTCGGGTTGGCAATTGTCAGATACTCTTGTGTGCTGCTACCAGTATAACCCTCGGCGAAGAGCCAGTCGTTACCAAGTGCGGGGACGCCCACCACATCATAGGCACCGTTAACCGGCACACCATTGGTGATGGCCCCAATGAAGTAGGTTGGACGTTCGACCATGATCTGCTGATTCGAGGTCACAATGGCTGTGACATGCGTTGGCAACGAGATGGCTCCTGGTGCAATCGTGCCGCGTGCATTGGCTGGTACTGTCGTACTTTGCGTGCCAACCTGCTTGCCGCCCGCGAAGTAGTTAACAGTAACATTTGCAGCGGTGTTGTTTGGGTTGAGAATTGTCAGGTACGATGTGAAGTTTGGGCCACTCGGCACATCGGCGAAGTAGTACGTATTACTGAGCGTTGTTGAGCCAAGCACATCGGTACCGCTACTAATCTGACCCTGGAAGCCGACGAAGTAGATTGGCCGCTCGGCCACGATACCGTTACAATTGGCTGTTGCGCCAGAATTGACTGAGACAACGGTTGCTACGGTCGCCGCCGTTGCTCCTAAATCTACGAAGCCCAGATCGTTATTGACCGATTCGGTTGCGCGACTATAGGGCGCGATAGTAATGGGAACCGTCTTATTAGCGGGTGTACCATGATCGGGCGTGTAGTTGTACTGAATGTTGACCGCGCAGGCATTGGCGGAAGGATTCTCCAACGTCAGATATTCGCGGAACCCCTTGCCGACACGGCCTTCGGCGAAGTACCAGTTCTTGTTAACTGGACCAGGAGGTGTGCTGGGTGGTGGTGTTGGTGCCGCGCCGCCATTCCAGTAGAAGTCGGTGCGATCTCCGCTATTGACGGGAACACCATTAACCCAATCGACCTCAAGGAACATTCTGGTGTTAGCTAGCGTTGCCAGCGTGTTGACGACTTTATTGGTCGTGGTGTCGATGATTGAGCCGGAGTTACCCACAAACAGGTAGCGACCATCCAGGCTCTGTTCCAGCCAGCCTTCTTTTACACAATCAAACTGGCAAGGTGACGCTGAACCGGTGATTGGAGAGATCGGGATACTCGCAATCATATTAGGAGCGGTACTGGGCAACCCACTGACATTGAACACGTGGACATAGCCGTTGGGCATATCAACGACATAGACGGTTTTGCCATCCGGTGAGAGCGAGATGCCGTGGCTAGGAGTAACATATGTACTATTGAAGCCAGGGGGCAGGTTGAAGCCAGGGGCAGAGACGTTATACAATACCTGACCCGTTTGCAGGTTGCCTACTCCGAAGCCGATGAGGCCATTTTCTGTGGCATAGACCAATGTACCACTCTGATTGACGACAAAGGGACGAATGGCATTTGCGAACGGCTGAACCTGCTGCACAATTTGGCCTGTTGCTGTACTTGCCACACGCAAAACGTTACTATTGACGCCTTCCATGTAGACATATTGTCCGTTGGCACTCATGTCAGTATCATGTGGCGAAACGCCATTGGCGGTATTGATGACGCCTGTGACCTGTCCTGTAGCGGTGCTGATAATGTACCATTTGCCATCGGTTGATAGGGAGCCATCGGGCAGGAAGATGGTCTTACCATCAGGTGTGATAGCCAGACTGTCTACGCCGAAGTTGTATGCCTGTTTGTAGACAACTGTTTGTGTTGCCAGATTATACTTGATCAGACTGCCGTTGCCGTCTACGCCACCGTTGCCGCCATCGCTGATATAAAGCATACCGCTATGGGGCTCGAAGACGACACCAAGTACATTGACCGTTGGAATCTGAACGCTCTGTACGAGGGCAAAATTGTTGTCCATGTCATAGACATTCATAAAACCATTGGGAAAATCATAAAAGTAGTGATGCGTGCCTGTCACTGCATTTTGTGATGCGTTAGCACCAGTCGTGTGCCGAAAGAAAAGTGGTGTTGCTACTAGTAGTAGCACTAGTGGTGGTATAAGGTACCATCGTTTAAGCAGGTTTTTAATCATGCAAACAAAGACTCCTTCTGTATTGCACAATGCAAAATAGTAAACAATCTATCTTTCAGAGAACATCGCCATGTTTTCTCTATCAAGAATAGAGACATCCATGTAGCTGTCCGGCTGATTGCGTAATGTGAAAGTAGCGACAGGTCAGTCTATACTAGCCTGAGAACGATGTATCCCCCGATACCGGCTTTGACTATATGTGGTGTTCAAAGCAAAATCGTTCTATGCAAATATAGCGACGTAGCAACGATTGTTCGGTAAACAAGGTAGGACTTTTGCTTAGGTATATGGTATACTTTTTCCAGGTAATTCACCTTGCGATGAGGCTCGCATATTGCAAAAAAGCTAATGGTCTCTACTTCCTGTGCTATGTACGACGATGTGTAGGAGCAGAAAGTAGAGGCTATTTTGTTATGTATGCTCTTCCTAATGCACGATTTGTGCTATACTATGGGCATAGTATCAAGTCACAAGGAGGTGTCTGCGATGAGTTTGTTGCGACAAGGAAGAGCCTTAACGTTGACGATCTATGTAGGCGAATCTGAT
>JAJZEJ010000616.1 GCA_021828635.1 Chloroflexota bacterium | reverse complement strand
CCGATGGTATTGGGCTAATTTGTCTCGGACCAATGGCAATTGCGGCAATTATCATTAATGCCGTTCTGCTCAATCGTCGTTGCTCACGTAAAATGGCGCAATATATTGTCATGCAGCAATCGCAACAGCCACCACAACCACCAATACAACATCCACAGCAATAAAGATACTACTTATGCACTTTCCACAACTATTTCGGAAAGGTCAGGCGGCGATATTTCTCACGCGACTCCAACCAAGCTTCGTCGGAGAGTCCTAGCTTCTCGCGCAGTGCATCGGGAGCCACACCAGAGCGCAGCTGCTCGACGGCAAAGGTATCGCGCAAGAGTTGCAGGGTAACACGCTTTTTAATGTCAGCCGCCTTGACTGCTCTACCCAGAATGTAATTCAAGTTGCGGTCGGTACAATCAAAGACACGTTCGGTGGGATGAAATTTCTGGAGATAGTGCTGGAAGATGTCAGTAAACGCGGCAGGAAGGGCTAGACGGCGCTCACGATGCTGTTTGCCGGTCACGGCGGGAAAATGCACCATCACCAACGGCACCTGCGGATCGGAGAGATCGACATGCTGCACCTTCAAGCCCATGATCTCCTCTTTCTTCAAACCTGCATGCAGCGCCAAGTACACGAGGCAGTAGCAACGAATATCTTCCGAGGCGGCATTCAGCAAGCGTTCAACTTCATCGGCAAAGAGCAACTCAGGTAATGGTGGCAATGGACGCTCCAGCACCAGGCTCGCCGATGGATCCTCTTGCAATACCTGTTCATTCGTCAGCCAGGAGAAGAAGTTTTTCAGAAAAGTGACACGCCGGGCCATCGTTTTGGGAGCAGGAGTTGCACCTTTACCACCAAACTTGAGCATCATCAGCCAATCGACCAACTGCTCTTTGGTAAGGCGGCCAACGGGTGTATCCTGGCCCACATACGCGCCAAACATCTTCAAATCTGAGAGGAAGCAGGTAATAGTATGGTCCGATTTGCCACGCAGTTGCAACTCCTGGCGATATGGTAGAGCGCAAGCAGCAAGACTGGACAGATCGGTCAAAGGGTTCATGCGCACAATAGGTGGAAAAGGGGTTATTAGTGGGTCAGGTGGCTCAGCGATAACGGTAGGAGAGCCAAAGAGACTATTTTGCAATACAGTACTATCTTCCGTCAATACTGGCTCTGGTGACTTCTCTGGTGTGTCCTGCGGCATTCGTCTACTCCTTCATCAGTAACGGCATTATTACGCATGCTTCTCTTTCATTATAGCAGATAGAAACGAGATAGCAAATATGTTCCTACTAAAGCCTGATCGTGTTACGTTGATACTGATTAAACGTCTTTGATCTATGTCCAACACCGTAGAAGTGACTCATGCTTCCCACTAAGGAGTATGTAGTGGTAGTGTATAAAGATAAAAAAGTATCTATACTCTCAATGAGGCGCGTATGAAATTACTACGTTCAGTCTTGACGCTTCCAGCTATCAGCGTCTTTTTCGTGGCTCTACTGGTAAGAGGTGTCTATAATGAAGCCGCAGCTATTGGCTACTATCCTTTGCACGACTCGCTGATCTATCAGACGATAGCTGTTAATATATTGCAAGAACATTGCTTCTGTAACCTATCCTACCTGCCTACCGTTGACCGTGCGCCACTCTGGCCCGCCGTCATCGCGGCTATCTATAGCGTGATAGGTATCCACGATCACGTCGTGCGTATCTTCCTGTGTTTCGTCGGCTCAGGAACCTGCCTGCTCATCTACTATTTCGCCAAAGACCTGTTTGGTATACGTATTGGTGTGGTTGCTGGCTTGATCGCTGCGCTCTATCCATTCCTCTTCATCTATGACGGCTGGCTCTATTCGGAGTCGCTGTACACGTTTTTGCTGCTAGCCTTCTGCTATGCACTCTTCCGCTTACAACGCACACCACGCTGGCAATGGATGGTTGTCAGCGGCATCCTGCTCGGTCTGGCCTCGCTTGAACGCCCAAATGGCGATGCTACTCTGGCTCTTTTTTATGCCTGGATAGTAGCTATGGTCTGGACCAAAATCATTCCCTTGCGTAAAGCTCTACAAAGTGCCGTTATCGTAACACTCCTCTTTCTAGCTTTTGTTACGCCCTGGATCATCCGCGATTACAATGTTTCGCATGCTTTTGTCTTCATCGCCACCGGTGATGGGAAGGTTCTGGTCGGTGCCTATAACAAAGAAACCGATGACATTTACTTTAGCAACAAAGTCTACCTGGGTACCTGGCTACGCCCAGAGCAATCTGTACCTAACGTAGTGAAGGATTTTCCAACGCAGTGCGCGGCTCCCTGCGAGGTTGCACGCGATGATGCATACAAGGCTACCGCTTTGCAATGGATCAAACAGCATCCAAAACAGGTAGAGGATCTGCTTAAAATGCACATTGTTGGTATGTGGAGTACCACCTCAGCCGAGGCCGACCTACCTATCAATCGCTTTCCAGACCGACCCATTTCCAAATTTATCGTGGAATGGATGAAGCTAATGACACCCATTGTCTTCGCGCTGGCTGCTCTAGGCTTTATCCTGACGATCAAACGCTGGCGCGAGTTTCTCTTCATCTATCTCGTCATTGTAGAGACTATCGCCGAATGCGTTGTCTTTTACGGCATTCCACGTTTTCGCGCTCCCATCGAGCCAATGCTGATTATATTAGGTGCTGGCGCACTCTGGTGGCTCTTCACCCTCTTCAGCCGCAAAAGCAAAACAGCAATGATTTGAACCATTACCATGAAGCAGGGCGAGCGCAAGGCATCGCCCTGCTCTATGGATGTTCTCCCTGCTCTGCCATCTGTCTGATCTCTTCGGCCAGGCGCTCAGGGCGTTGCAACGGAATATCGTGGATGGTATCAGGCATGACTACCACTTGTACAGATGGATTAAGACGCTGAATAGCGGCAATGCTCTCGCGGCGCTGGCGTGCGAACTCTTCGCGTCCAGCAGGCACTCCACTCTGTTCAGCAACGACAAGCTTGACAGGACAACGCGCTTGTTGATAGAGCGAAAGTGTCGGCTGATCCCACATCGCACCAATGATCTGTAGATGATTCTCAAAGGTCAGACGCGGCGCAACCGTATCATCAGCCCGCAACTGCACAATGTGTAATACGCTATCTTCTAGCTCAGGCGACCACTGCTCTCCAAGCGGACCACGCTGATAAAATGAAAGGAACGTTTCACGCGGCGTACCGGCAAAACGTGGTGGGGCCAGGTCAATCAATGCCTGTTCGCGTGACCAATTGGAACGCACTGAAAGCTGGTTGGTAGCTCCATCGACCAGCACCAGCGAGCGCACCCGTGTAGGAAATGTGGCGGCATATTGCAAAACGACCATCGCACCCCAGGAATGCCCGACCAATACAGGATTGACCAGGCCCAATTCAGTCAAAGCAGCAGCGTCATCAGCCACGATAGTTGCAAAATCATAGCCACTATCTGGCTTATCGCTCTCGCCATGCCCACGCTGATCGAACGCCACCACCTCGTAACCATGCTCAGTCAATAGGGGTGCGACGAAATCCCAGATACGGGTCGCGGAGGCCAGACCATGAATAAGGACGATGGGCGGCAACACAACATTGGTTCTGGCTGGCGACCAGCGCCGTATATGCAAATGCAAACCGTGAGCAGAAATATTTTCATCTATCGGTACAAGCGGCATGTAGACTCACTCCTTCACTCGATACACATTAAGAAATTTGTGGTGCATAAACACAAAGACCCTCCGGGGGATATCCCCCAGGAGGGCAGGCCACCGGCGGCCTACATGGATATATGAAAAAGACCTGAGTAGCTTACTCGTTGTCCAGGTCTTCTGGCTCCAAGTCATCGTAATCCTCGTCCTCATCCAAATCATCCTCCGCGTCCAGGTATACGAGTTGGCCCTGATCCGCATAGTCGGAATAATTGGCTGGATAGGACTCCTTACGAATGCGGATGCTTTGCTGCACGATTGGGAAGGGTTTCAACCCCTCGAATGCAGCAGGACCATCCATCTGCGGCTCATAGGCGGGGGTACTTTCGCGTACCAACACCTCGTCACCCCATGCCGTTGACTCGAAACCCAGGCGGCGCAGGTCCATTACCATGCCTGGCCACGTATCTTCCGCATCAACAGCCCACCACTCGCGCCCAAGTACTCGCACAGGTCGAACACGCAAAGGCCGGTTGAGGTCGCCCAGATTAGCCAGTAAAGGATCGCGCTTCTTCTCGGCTTTTTTCACGGCAAAACCGTCCCTTCTATTCTTAAAAAGACGCTTACACAGCAGCTTTTTTGCTGCCTCTGTTCCTGAAAGAACCTTCATCGTTCTATTCTTTTGCAGCGACCTCAAAACGCTTTGCACTGTGTACTCATACAATACCACATAGCACAAGAATTATGCCAGTGAGCCATTCCACAAATTATGATGAAAGACACCCCCATTTTTTGCGATGAACCTATGAATAGGTCTTCACAGCGTAATCTGGAAAAATGGGACATATGACACCCTAT
>JAJZEJ010000856.1 GCA_021828635.1 Chloroflexota bacterium | reverse complement strand
CAAGCTCACGACATCCAGCGAACGCTTATGCGCGAAGTTGAATAGCGTGAAGGCGACTGGAATAACAGTGCTGATGGTCAACGCGGTGATATCGCTCATGTGGAACGAGGCTTTCAAAATCGTGTAGGCCAGGAACGGGATGGAACCTTCCACAACTGAGAGCGCCAGTGTAGGAAGCATCCGAGCCATGTTAAAAGAATTGGCTGGTGTTACATTGGTAAGTGTCTGTGTGTTGGATTGCTGAGCCAGATCAGTTGTTGCCATTGTCGTTCTCCTTTTTATGATCTATCAGTATTTCGTTTGTGTGATCGTTTTGTGTTTCTTCACATCGTCTGGTCACAGTATAGTTTGGCTCAGCCTAAATACCATCGCTCACTGCCGTGATTTTATTCTCCCCCAAAAGAGGGAGAACGTTGTGCAGGTTAGCTTGAGGCACTCGCGTAGCGCCGTAGTCCCAGATGAAAGAACAGTGAGGTTGCTATCACGAGCAGAAACGCGAATAGTGCGCTTACCAGTAGAGTAAACAGCGAGAGCGTGCCAGTCAGTGCCTCTGCTGGTATGGTGGTGATGATGCCTACCGGAATGATCCAGGTCAGCACGAGCTGTACCCAGCCAGGATAGAGGCCGAGCGGATAGCGTGCCATCTGAAATACGTCGTCGAAAACCCAGGTAGCTAGTAAGCCAGGACTCCAGAAAACAAGACTGGCGAAGAAGAGCAGAATGGCATAGAGAACAATCACACCAATAGCGAGGGCGCACAAGAAAGTGATGATGTGTTCGAGCGTCATGGCTTGCCCCATCTGTAATACGGCAGCACACGTGACACCAATACCCATCAGTAGGTCAATGATAGGAAGCAAGCGCCAATGCCTCATGCTCGCCAGCAATTGAATGGGAGCGGGACGCAGCAAGGTGAAATCCATGCGCCCCGTCCAGACCTCACCGTCCAGTCCTACCAACTTATCAAAGCTTGGCCCGAACACAATAGTGCGTATAGCACCTAAGATTAGATAGGTACCAAGTAGAGCAAGTGTAGATGTGAAGTTCCAGCCATGTATACTGTTAACTTGGCTAAAGATGACCACGATGCTCAGGATACCTATGCCGAGGTTGAGCAATGAGTGCAGCAGGGTGATGAAGAAGTTGACGCGGTACGCCAACTCCTCTTGCAACGAAACTTGTACGAAAAGCTTTACCAATCGTAAATAGTATATGCTTATCCTCCAATCGCGCTATAGTGTCGAACGCCGTTACACCAAACCACCATGAATAGAAACAGTGTGAGGCAGAGCCAGGCAATTTGTAGACCGAAGCCTTGTAGCAAGGCTATAGAATTGAGATTACCCATCAGCACCTCGATGGGAAAACTAATCATGTAGCGGAATGGTAGGAGTTGTGCCAGTAGGGCCAGCGGCGCGGGTAAGACTGCAATGGGTGCGACCTGTCCGGCTAGCAGAAAGATCAGTGCGTCCTGTATAGCTAACAAGGCATCGGCTCTCGTAGCCCAGAAGGCTAGTAGCGCCAGTGCGAAGCCCCAAAAGAAGCGTAGTAGCCAGGCCATCAATAATGCTGGTATGAAGAGTAATACCTGATAGAGCGTTGTATATAGTGCGGGATGCAAAATCAGGGCCAGCAGCACGACGATGGGTATGACAAAGAGCATATAGACTACTTTACCCGCGACTTCTGTCGAAAGAGCATGGAAGAATGGATGGAGTGGACGCAAGAGCAAGAGATTCATATCACCTGAACGGATTGCATCACCCATTGTCCAGTTTGTCTGCGAATAGGTAAGCTGATTGACAAGCATGAAAAGAAGATAGTAAGCGACAAACTCACCTTGCGTCATGCCTGCAACTGGTTGTGTACCAGAGACAGTGAACCAGACGAAGAGCGAAATGAGCGGCGGAATCATCCAGCCGAAAGCTAGCAGAAAGAAGAAGCTGCGATGTTGCAGCCACATCTGCCATGTGCTGATAATCAGTACCCAACCACCGCGCAGGTTCATAGCGTTCCCTCCTGATAGAATTGGTCGATCACATCTTCGATAGTAGGATTTTCGATAGTCACATCTGTCACCGCTAGCGTGTTGAGAATAAATGTGGCGAGTCTTGCTGTCTCTGTATGTGGGACGCGCAATGCCAAACTGGTCGGTTCTTTACTGATAATTTCCACGCTAGCAGGTAGAATATTAGCGGCAACCGTTCCGTCGTTCTCGCTATCGAGCGTCACACGCAGGATTTTGTAGGGTGTGAGCTGGTTGGCTAAAGTTTGTAGTGTACCATTGTAAAGTAGCCGTCCGTGATGAATCATGATAACTCTGGAACAAAGTGCCTCAACATCGGCCATGTAGTGGCTGGTTAGTATGATAGTGGCACCGTTGCGCTGGTTATATTCGGCAATAAAGCGGCGCAGACGACGTTGCGTTGAGATATCCAGGCCGAGCGTTGGTTCATCGAGAAAGAGGATTGTTGGACGATGCAGCAAGGCCGCTACCAGTTCACACTTCATACGTTCACCCAACGAGAGTGTGCGTACTGGCTTGGCGAGAATCGGGCGAATATCCAGCAGATCAAAGAGTTCATCTAGTGTGCGCCGAAACTCATTGGCTGGCACACGGTAGATTTCGCCCAACACGCGAAACGAGTCGAGTGGTGGAATATCCCACAACATCTGACTCTTATTGCCCAGTACCATGCTGATACGTTGCAGATATTCAGGGCGGCGCTGCCAGGGGGTAAAGCCGCTAATGGAAATTTCGCCTGTGGTGGGATAGAGCAGGCCGGAAAGCATTTTGAGTGTCGTTGTTTTGCCCGCGCCATTTGGGCCAAGAAAGCCGACAATCTCTCCAGCCTCAATAGAGAAACTGATGTCATGTACCGCCGTGACGGAACGATAGGAACGCCGCCACAAACTCTTGATGGATGCCTGTAATCCCTCGGCTCGCTCTGGCACACGATACGTTTTGCTCAGGTTGCGAACGAGGACAAGTGGTTCTGCCATGAATGTTCCTCTCCTAATCAATGCATGAAGTGTAATTGAATACAATGCTTCGTAAGGGTGTGATTTATCACACCATATGAGCGGATCAGCGGATTTGTAGGGCATGATGAATCACGCCCCTATGGATTTTGCCCTTTGGGAGAAGAACATGTTCTTCATTTGCAGTCATGACAATCTTATGATAAAACAATAATGCAAGCTTTGAAACTTTGTTTATTTTGATGGGAATATATTGCTTAGAGAAGGCAAATTTCTTCCAGAAGTATCATATTGCACTTGAAGGTTTAAGTTGAGGGTAAGGTAATGATTTTGCGCCCGATTGATCTGGCACGCGAGGCCGGTTTAAGTACCCAGGCCGTGCGTAATTATGAACAGCTTGGCTTCTTACCACCAGCACAGCGTAGCGTACATGGTTATCGCCAATATAACCAGCAGCATCTACAGGCATTGCGTATCTCCTGCTTACTGAGGGCGGCTTTTGGCTGGCAACATGCGCTCCAAATCATGCAATGTGTGCATAATGCTGACCTGTCGGCTGCGCTAGCGATCATTGACGAGCGCCATGCTGTTATCCATCATAATCGCAAAGAGCTTGAAGAGACGATCAAGATACTGCGCAATGTGTTGGATGCTTCTACCGATACGATGAGTGAAGGTAAAAAGGAGATTCGGCCACTAACGATTGGTGAGGCGGCTAAGCGTTTTGGTATCCAGAACTCTGCAATACGTTTTTGGGAAGAATGGGGGTTGATGCAGCCGATGAGGGATAAAGAGAGCAATTATCGGCTGTATGATGAGAAGCAACTGACAAAACTCCAGATGATTGTGCTGTTGCGCAAAGGTGGCTATGGCATTGAATCTGTCAAGAGTGTGCTGACGCAACTGGAAACTGGTTCACCTGAACATGCCTTGAAAGCTGCCCAGGAGCGGCTTAAAGAGTTGGCAGCGACGAGCCGATGTTGTATGCAAGCCACAGCTGCGCTCTGGAGTTATGTGGAGGAATATTGTTCAGACGTGTGATATAGTGAGCGAAGTTGAGAAGACAGTAAATTATATGAAAAGTGGTAAGCTATGTCACGCTTTCTCATCATCATAGAGCAAGGTGAACGTAATTATAGCGCGTATGTGCCTGATCTTCCGGGCTGTATTGCAACCGGAGAAACACTAGAAGAAGTGAAGAGAAATATGCGTCAGGCAATAAATATGCATATTCGAGGAATGATTGAGGATAATGAGCCTCTTCCGGTTCCTCAGACGTTGGGAGAGTATATAGATGTTATGTAGATGCTACTCCCAATTCTGCGGCATAATGTTTTAGCTTTTATTCACGAACGGTTTCTCCATAATTACCTTGTTAGAGCTTTCACAATGATCTCGGCTACGATCAGGAAGAGCAGGTCGAGGGCTAGCAGGATGGCGAGGGCAAAATCAACGTGTGTGGCGATCAGTGTGGTCACGACAAAGAGTGTGGGCAGGTAGTGTGTATACCAGCTAAGCACGAGCAGGAGTGCCGCCAGGGC
>JAJZEJ010000156.1 GCA_021828635.1 Chloroflexota bacterium | reverse complement strand
CCAATGCTCGTAAAAACACTTCATCCAATTCTTTTGGTAATTTTGGATTATAGAAACTGGGAGGCATGGGCGGCGTATGGTGATGATGATGCAATAATTGCGCAGTGGTTCCCTCGAATACGGCCCGCCCCGTCACCAGTTGATAGATCATCACCGCCAACGCATACTGATCGGCGGCTGGCCCTACCTGTACCGAGGTCGCTAGAGCCGGATCATCAAACTGCTCCGGTGCCATGTAAAGCGGCGTACCGACAGAGCGATGGATTGAACGACTGTGACGATAAAAAGCCGCTAGGCCAAAGTCGGCCAGGAGCAGGTGCGGCCTGCCATGCGGGAAAATAGTGTTAAGATAGGCAGGTTGTTCTGCCCTCAATGGGCCACGATCAACTCGTAGTAGAAAGTTGGTTGGCTTAATATCACGGTGAATAATGCCATGATTGTGCGCACACTGCAACGCGGCAGCGGCTTGTAGCAGATAATAGCCAGCTTCCTCAGCCGAAATTGGCCAACCGAAGCCAAATTGCTGTGTGCGGCGTTGCAACCAGTTCCAGAGCGAGCCTTCCGAGAGATACGGCATCACCAGGTAGGTGATCGGTGAGCCATCGGTATCAATACGCTCTTCCGCGAAGTGATACAACGGCAAAATGTGTTCATGCTCCAGTTCGGCCACAGCACGTGCCTCACGCTCGAAACGTTGCACTGCTTGCCGCCCTTCGGGAGTATTAGGAATTGCTCGCAAATCTCCGCAAACAACTTTAATCGCTACTCTTCGGCCAATACGCGCATGTTGCGCTAGATAAATATCACCCATACCGCCACTCTCGATGAGGCGCATGAGCCGGTAGCCTCCAAGAGTCTTCCCCACCAACATATTCATCTTTACAATCCTCATGATAATTCAGAATAAGAAAGGAGCAAGAGAGGGATAACATGCTTTGCCTGTCTGTACTCAGCCTGCCCTCGTTCCGTTACACCGGATCAAATAGAATCATCTTCTTTAGATAGTATACAGGACAGAGAGAAACAGTTTAGCATCTCATGGGACAAACGTGCTATGACCTCAACCAATCATCCTATTTAACCTCAACCTTTGTATGGATATTTTGTGGTGTAGGGGCCGGTGATGCGTTATCACGCTAGTGCTTAGGCTTGATTGATGCTTTGGCCTCACGGACACGGTAAACCGGCCCCTACACCACGTTCTTTACTAGACTGGCGGCATGCTGATGTGCTATTGCTCCAACTGACGTAAAGCATCATAGGCAGCCGGGGCAAGCTGAGAACGTATCTCGATGATATGACGCAGCATCACGATACTATCACGATCATGATAGTGTATCAGCAACTGAATGGCCGCTCGTGCGACCGCATCATTGGGATCATTCAACAGTTCCCGCATCGTTAGCAGACTACTCAGTTCTGTCGCCTCTGGGTCCAAGCGCCTGATCGCCTCAACCGCCTGTAAACGCACATACGGGTCAAAATCGCCTGTCGCTTTCAGCACTAGCTCCAACGTATTGCGGTCGCCAAGCAAGCCGCAGGCACGCATTACAGAGCCGTAGACAATGCTGCCAGTGACTTCATCATCGCTCAAAGGAAGGTTATCACGCCGTTTCGGCAAATTAGCACGCCGCTCTATCGTCACCGAACGCTGAAGCACATGCAGCATTGGCCCAACAGCGCGACTATCGCCTAGCCGTCCTAATGTATCGCACAAAGCCCCGACATAGCGTGCCTGCTCGCGCTCTGTTACTACTGATGTCTGCTCCAACCGTCGCAGCAACGGTGCGGCGGCACGGGGATCAGCTATCTCACCCAGCACACGCACAATCGAGAGCGGCAGCTCACCTTCCTGCGAGAGAACCTGTAACAGAGCCTCTCGACCGGAACCATTCATCCAGTTCTCCACATCGGGCATCATCGGCAGACAGGCATAGATCGGCTCAACAATACGCTGATCCTGGAGGGTGCCACGCGAAATATCGCCCCAATAGCGTCCTAGAAAACGCCCCAGGCGATGTACAGCCAGGGTATTTTGCCATGTCGGTTGCCTGCGTGCGCCCGCGAAAAGTGCCTGGGCTAATGAGGGCAATGAATGCTCAAAAACAATTGGCAAGGCAGCCTCTGCGTCTTTTGGTGGATTCATGCCATCTTGTAACACTTGCGCGAAGATTAATGCCGCTTGCTGTGCCATACGTAGTGAACCTTTCCCATCCTGGCGCAAAAAAGGTTCCAGGTTGAGCGCACGATAGAGCGGAACCGCGACATAGCTTTCCAGACCGGCAACATGCTCAAGACCACTCGCCAATAACAAGTCATAAAAGCGCGTTAGATTTAGTGCGATACATGCCTCGACAATATCGACTTTAGCCCAACCCTCAGCATCCTTCAACGCCTCGACCAGCGCCTGGATAGCCGCGGTCGTTCCCTGTTTCACGAGCGATTGCGTGGCATAGAGCGACACATCAGGGTCACGCGCCAACACTCCAAGCAGCTTAGGCAGGCTCTCCATCTGAAACTTATTACCCTCAACGGAGGCAAATTTATAATTGCCAAGCATCATGATAGCATAGCGACGTGCGCGGCCAATTTCTGTCTCAGCCGGATTGGCATCAGATGGCAAATCTCGCGCATCATCTTGCTCAATAATCTTTAGCCAGACGGGTATCAAGTTGCCTGCGCGATCAATCTCCAGCAAGAATGGAATTAAGACAGTCCGCCACTGCGGCACAGGGCCGAGATTAAGCAATGGCACCAGGCGTGCGGTCACTTCAGCTACCGGGCGTCCACCCCAGCGGAACCCGATCACAAGATCGGTAAGCTCGGAACGTAATTCGCTCAATTGCTGCCTAGTTGTGGCTGCCTCGACATCAATAGTAGGATAAGCACGCCGCGCGGCCAGATGTTCAATCGTTCCGGCACGGTTATCGGTCCGAGTAGTCACCGGTGCAGCAGTGGCATCAGGGGACGCCATTGATGCAGAAGGAGAGCCACCGGAAGGTATCTCCTGCTTCTCTTCAAAATGCAGAAAGCCCGGCTCAACCATTGCGCTTTCTCCAGACTCTCTAATTTTAGTCTGCTCAAGGGGTTCCTGATTTTTCTCAGACATACAATAATTATCCTTATCGCGTGTTTGGGGTGTCATGAGGAAGCAGGGTAGCAGGTTTGCATCGCACCTGCAAATACACGCACCCCTTTTCCTGATATTCTAACATAGACCGTTTTATGTGTCATCCCATTTTATGAACGACGATGAAGTATCCAACCGGCTTGTACCCCGCCATTGTAGCGTCATCCACATTCGTGGTCAAGTACTAAATACCCTACGCTTGTTTAAGCATGGAATATACTAACGTAGGGGCGTGATAAATCACGCCCTGGAAGCTCTGGAAGCGTATCGATGTGGTATCAGGGGCGTGATAAATCATGCCCTATGTGGAGGTGGCCTGGTGTTAGAGATTCAGTTACAACGTATTATAGCGGCGATACAAGACCTGCTCTCCTGCAACGATGTCGCTCTCGTACTGGAATGTAACATCCAAACTCTGTGCCATCCCTTATTGACACTCCTCCCTCACACAATCTCTTCTTCACATCAATACTACGGCACACCACTCTTTCAGCAACTTTTCGCGCACGAAGGGATACGCGCCTACCGCGATATTGCACTGCATACAGGTCGCCATCTGGCATATCGACTAACAGACGGTTGGCTCTATAGCACACCGCTCGAACGTCCAACAGGTATCCTCGGCCAATTGTGTTGCTTTACCTACGAAAACGCAACAACTCAACCACAAGATACACTCACGTTACTGACCCGCGCTCAACCCACTATCGCGCTGCAAGTCGAACGTGTGTTGCATAACCTGTATATCTGGCACACAACAGCACAGGGACACGATCAATCGATCCCTACAGTGGCTCTGGTTGGGCATGAATTGCGCGTTCCACTAACTGCCATTAAGGGCTATGCTGGTCTCTTACAACTCTATGGTTCTGCACAAGCGGCGCACGATGCGATAAAACTGCTTTCACCGGAACGTCAACAATATTACATCGACAGCATTGTCGAGCAAGCCACTGTTATGGAAATGCTGCTGAAAGACCTGAGCGATCTTAGCTATCTACAAACGGAACAGCTTCCCCTACGTGCTACTGACGTGAATGTAGCACAAGAGTGCCACTCCGTAATACGCATCATGCAAGATCAACTTGCGCACACCAGGCCGCAACCACTTCCTTCGCCTGCCTACCAGCTTCGTTGTCACATTGAGGAGCATCTACCACGCATCTGGGCCGACCCCTACCGACTACGCCAGGTGTTGACGAATCTTCTTGAAAACGCCATCAAATATTCTCCTGAAGGCGGCTTCATCGACATTCTTGCTTCTACATCTTCTATGGTGTATGCTGTAGATGGATGCCACAGCGGGCATGGTCTGGAGAGTCACACGACAACACCAGTTGGCCTGCAAGCTACATCGAGCAGGTCGCTGGTCCATATCACAATTCGTGATCAAG
>JAJZEJ010000738.1 GCA_021828635.1 Chloroflexota bacterium | reverse complement strand
AGGAGAAGCACTATTTCCCGACGCAGGGCCATTCATAAAAGGGCCAACACCATGCTGCCCTGTCGCATTCTGCATCAACACACGCGGATCGGGCAAGAGTTGCTGCTGCGAGGTATATGGAGTGCCACCCGACTCTCTACCCACTGCGTGATTGCTATGCAGAAAATTAAGAAACGAGACCATTGTCGGCGTTACTGCTCTGGTCTTCGTTGGAGTAGCCTGCGCAGCGTGGGCCGCTATCGCCAACGCCGCGAGAGTGCTGATCACAAACGCGACGGGAACAAGGACACGGGCCGTTCCCATCACCTGTTTTCGTATTCGCATACCCACCATCCTGTACCCTCCTTCCCTGATTGCTGCCAGGGAACCATAGACATACATAAAGTATAGTGTGTTTTAAGACATAGAACAGGCTACCACTACAGTGATGATACATATCATAAGTTGAACAAAAGGTTATTTATTGTTCAGTAAAGACGTAACAAGTAGCCACTAAAAATATAATACAATAATAAATTATTGTCAATATTACAAATGTCTTTCAAACTATAGCATTATAAAGAGGGGTTATTCCATATATAGTAATTCTTCAGTTTCTTCTTCTAAAGGGCGGGTGAAGGAATAGCCGGAACTGGGAACAGTTAAAATATAGCGGGCATGGCATCCATGCGGTAGGTATGGTGCCATACCCACCGCACGAATGTCATGCCTGATGCTACTTCGCGGAGGCACAATCGTATAGATTGCTGGCCTGTCCAAAGCCGCCGCCATTACCACTACTCGTAGAGGATGATTGCCATTGGCTGCTCGGCACCACCTTACAGGACTGCGTGACCCAGCTTGTCGCTGAACTCTGGCCCCCCCCGAAGCCTCCACCACCAAGCAGGAAGAAGCGCACAGTACCAGCGGCGACAAGCTGCTGGAGCTTGCTCGTTGTCAGGATGGGATCAGAACCCATGAAGCCACCCATTGCCATCACCGGCTTATTGGTAGCGAGAATAATGCTATCCGCCGTCATCGAACTGGGTACCGCTACCAGGTACTTCGCGCTGCCTTGATGAGATTCGAGGTATTGGATTAAGGCTGTATTTGTCGTAGCAGCGCCATTACCACGAGTGCGACCAGTTGTATTGGTACCGCCAAAGTTGCCTGCCGCAAAGCCGCCACCAAAGCCATTCGTTGGGCCAGCTGAAGGCAGATTTGACGAGACATCATTTAATACCGGAATCGCCGACCATAGAGCAGGTATTAGCATGACGGCAAGGATACCCGCACATAGTGCTGCCATTGGGAAGGACGTATTGAAGGCAATACGTGGCAGTAGGCGTGCTATTACAAGAACCAGCACCGCCAAGACGGTAAGACCGGCAATCACTGGTATAAGCCAACTTCCCCAGGCAGGGTTGCCCGTGATAATGTGAATCTGCTCCGCCGCAGTCAATACTAATGCTAGAGGCAGAAGCCAACCGCGCCAACCAGGACGGAGGTAATCCTGCCACATCACGACCAGCCCGATACCGAACAATGCGCTAATCGCGGGAGCCATCGTGACAAGGTAGTATTGGTGGATAAAAGAGGCCACACTGAAAAAGATGGCCGTCGTGAGTAACCACATCCCCCACAGAATGAGCGAGTGTTGGTGGCGATCCTCCTGCCAGTTCGGTCGGCTCTGCCAAGCAAGAGCCAGCATTCCTAGTAAAGCTAGAGGCAAGAGCCATACGATCTGCCCACCTAACGATTCGTTAAAGAGGCGCGTGATACCAGCATTACCAGTACCGAATAAGCCACCACCACCTCCACCAAAGCCACCACCGCCTTGAAACCTTCTTGGTATCGTACCTGTTCCACTGGGAGCATTGCCATTACCAGTAAAGGGCGGGAATGTCCCCGTTCCACCTGATGTGCCTGTCCCTCTGCGTGCGCCTCCTCTGCCAAAACCACTAAAAATGCCACCAATCAGGCGCTCAACACCGTTATAGCCGATAGCCAGGCTCAGTTCCGAGTTATCTTGTGTCGAACCAACATAGGGACGCAATGAAGCCGGAGTCAGGTCAACGGCCACTATCCAGGAAAACGAGATTGCCACCATCACTAATCCGGCGAGCAACAGGTGTACAATACGTATCCAGACCTTTTTTGGCGCAGATAGCAGGTAGAGCAACGCGAGTGCCGGAACAACCAGGTACGCCTCGGCCATTTTGACATTAAAGCCCAGGCCGATCAACACTCCCGTTAGCAGCAACCAGCGCAGCTTGCCCGTTTCGGCTGCCAGCATAGTCGTCCATGCAGCCAGTAGCATCACCAGCACCAGCGTCATATCTATCGTATTATTGCGTGCCGTGACGATACTAAGCGGGCTGAGTGCCAGAGCCAGCGCGGCCAGCAATCCGGCTACGACGCCAAAATGGCGGCGTACTAACCAGTAGAGCAACAACACCGAAAGCACCCCAGAGAGTGCCTGCGGGAAGAAAACACTGAAAGGAGTGAAGCCAAAGATTTTGGCGCTGGCTACCTGCAACCAGAAACCCAGTGGGGGCTTATCAATCGTGACAAAGCCACCGGGATCATAGGAGACGAAGAAGAAATTATGCCAGTTATCCAACATACTTCTCACGCCCGATGCATAGTAGGTATTGCCAAAGCCATTCTGTCCGAGTTGATAAAAATTCATAAAGATCGAGGTGAGCATAATCACACCCAGAGCCAGCCACGACCACCACGAAGGCTGTGTACGCGGTATCGCAGCCTGTTCAGGCCGACCCGGTACTACAGTTGTCGTTTCGCCAATCATTGCTATGCCTTTCGTATGGCACCCACAAGGGATGTCACTACATGTATATTACACATTTGCCGGTCCTGCTCCACGCTCGACCAGCATAGCAGATTATCTGTCCATATCACGAATATAGCAGAGGAGCTATAAAGAACTAATGAAGAAGCAATCAGAAAAGTGTAAGAACTTTCTAAAAAGTAGACAGGGCAATCTTCATTAAACCTTTACAACTTTGGGCTATACTAATGGCTAGCAAGATTGTTCCTCTATGCACAGACAAAGATTCTTGAAGAGAATAAAGCGATGCGACGAAAAATTCTGGTCGTTGATGACGATAAGAAAACGGTTGATTTAATTCGGCTCTACCTGGAGAAAGAACAGTACCTGGTGATGACAGCATTTGATGGGCGTGGCGCACTCGAACTGGCTCGCCAGTATACACCGGATCTGATTATTCTAGACTGGATGCTGCCGATGCTCGATGGCATCGATGTCTGCCGTCTGTTACGCACAGAGTCGTCGATACCGATTATTCTCTTAACCGCGAAATCAACCGAGCAGGAGAAGTTGCGTGGCCTGGATACCGGCGCGGACGATTATGTCACCAAGCCATTCAGTCCACGAGAACTGGTAGCTCGCGTGCGCGTGGTGCTACGACGGGCAAGCCAACAACAGGAAGAGCAACGCCTGCTCCCACTGCGTCTGGGAGATGTTGAAATTAACTTTATGGCACACGAGGCCAAGCGCAATGGCGAGTCGATTCATCTAACGCCGAAAGAGTTTAAGCTATTGGAGACGCTAGCGCGTGAGCCTGGACGTGCTTTCAGCCGTTCAGACCTGGTGACGCTGGTCTTTGGCATGGACTATGAAGGCTTCGAGCGCACCGTCGATGTCCACCTGATGAATTTGCGTAAAAAGATTGAGCCACAACCGGAGCAGCCCATCTATCTGCAAACCGTCTATGGCATAGGCTATAAGTTGAGGAGAGATCATGATCCTGCGTAGTTTGAGCAGCCTGCGCACCCGCCTGCTAATCGTCTTTATGCTGATCGTGCTGGTCACAATTGCAATCGTGACAACCTTTGCCCTACAAACAGCCGGCAATGCCTTCCGTAGCTCAATTGATCAACAGATACATAAAAACGATCAGCTCACAAATGCCATTTTTACCGCTTATCAGCATAATAACATTGCCCAGGTACAACAACTCGTTCAGCAAGATGCAGCTACTACACACACACACATCATTCTGATTGATCAGCAACAACACGTCATCGCAGACTCTAGCCAACATCTAACGGGCCAGACACTCACACTCTCGGACATTCTTACACTAGAAGGTAAACCTATACCATCAAGCAATGCTCCTCCATCTACTACGTTCTTTAATTCTGACTCTCACCGGACCATACCACTACGTATCATCTCTACAAGCATGACAGATATGACGTTGGGCGATGTACCGATAGGGCTTGGGCAGCCGCCCGAAAATCACTTTATCACGATGATTACCAATGCGCTCTGGCCCGCCGTGGTCGTCGCTGGTCTGGTGGCACTGCTCGCCACCTTGCTGCTCTCCAGCACCATTCTCAGACCCATAGCAGTACTCACAAGGGTTGCGCGGCGCATGGAGCAAGGCGATTTGAGCCAGCGCGTCACCATCAAAGGCAATGAAAAAACCGATGATGAAGTGGTTCGCCGTGAAATGCGCCAGTTCGAATCGGCGCTTGCGTCCAACGACCGGGTGGATATTTCCAAGCAGCGCCTTGAGCGCT
>JAJZEJ010000861.1:1311-4551 GCA_021828635.1 Chloroflexota bacterium | reverse complement strand
TTCAATATGCTGCTGCAAATTCTTGAAGATGGCAAACTGACGGATGCTAAAGGTCGTACCGTTGACTTCCGCAACACGGTAATCATCATGACATCGAACGTCGGTGCCACACTCCTGAACAAAGAAGCCTCCATCGGTTTCCGTCAGTCGAAGGACAAGGAGAAGGCTAACCAGAGCGACTACGAGGCCATGAAGAATAAGGTTCTCGGCGAATTGAAGAATACCTTCAAGCCAGAGTTCCTCAACCGTATTGATGAAGTGATCGTCTTCCATTCTCTGCGTATGGAAGAAATGTATATCATTGTCGATCTGCTTCTCAACCGTGTGCGCGTGCAGTTGACAGAACAGCAACTCGAACTTGTCGTGCCGCAGAGTTCAAAGGACTTCTTGATTGAGAAGGGCTTTGACCCACAATACGGCGCACGTCCACTACGCCGCACCATCCAGCGTATGATCGAAGATCAACTGGCGGAGGGTCTGCTGCAAGGCAAATTCCAGCCAGGAGACCTGGTTGAAGCGGTCGTTGAGGACGATGATATTGTACTGAAACCACGCAACCGCATTGAGCAACTACCGGCACCAGCCACCCCAGAAGCTGCGCTGTCGGCTGGTGGCGACGGCGGGAGCGTCAGTAGCGAAGCATAAGCATCAATGAAGGGGACGTGACTATTTCACGCCCCCTTTTTTTGTGAAAATCTACGTTTGATAAAAGTATGGCAAAATTACGCACAAAATATGTCTGTCAGCAGTGTGGTGGCGAACAGAGTAAGTGGATGGGCAAATGTCCCGATTGCGGTGCCTGGAACTCACTCGAAGAAACCACCGAAATACCCACTACCGCCGCTCAGCAACGTCGGCAGACGCTAGCTGGCCCGACGATACAGGGTACACCACTCGCTCTACCAGCTATTCAACCACTTGCGCAGACCCGTATCTCCGTCGGTTCCGTTGAGATGGATCGCGTACTCGGTGGTGGCCTCGTCGCCGGTTCACTGACACTCATCGGCGGCGAACCCGGTATCGGTAAATCGACACTGCTGCTCCAGGTCGCTGGCTCTATCGCTAAAGAGGTAGGGGCGGTTCTCTATGTCTCCGGCGAAGAATCGATTGAGCAGGTCAAAATGCGTGCCGAGCGCCTCGATATTACTGGCGAACGTCTCTACCTACTCTCGGTCATTGAACTTGATACCATCACAGAGGCCGTTCAACGGCTCAAACCTTCCCTCGTCATCATCGACTCTATTCAAACCGTTTTCGCGTCTCATCTCACAGCCGCCCCTGGCAGCATTAGCCAGGTGCGTGAGTGTACCTTCCAATTGATGCAATTGGCAAAAAATACCCATATACCCATCTTTATCATTGGACACGTCACTAAAGAAGGGGTTGTCGCGGGACCAAAGGCGCTGGAGCATATCGCCGATGCCGTCCTCTATCTCGAAGGTGAACGCTACCACTCCTACCGCTTGCTACGTGGCGTCAAAAATCGTTTTGGGCCAACACACGAGGTTGGTGTTTTCGAGATGCAGGGCGAAGGCATGATCGAGGTACCAAATCCCTCAGCCGTTTTCCTGGCAGACCGCGCCGTTGGAGCTACTGGCTCCGCCGTGGTGGTCAGCATGGAGGGTACACGCCCGATCCTGGTCGAGGTACAGGCACTGGTGACACCTAGCAACTATGGCAATGCGCGTTATACCACCAACGGTATCGAATATAACCGCCTACTGATGCTTTTAGCGGTACTGACGAAACGAGTAGGACTTTCGGTCAATAACCACGATGTCTACGCTAATGTCGTGGGTGGCTTCTCACTGGAAGAACCTGCCATCGATCTAGGTGTAGCAGCAGCTATCGCCTCCAGCTACCGCGAGAAGCATGTTCCACCCGAAATGGCCCTGGTGGGCGAGGTTGGACTGGCCGGAGAGCTACGCGCGGTGAGTCGTCTGGCGATACGTGTGCGCGAAGCTGCCAAATTGGGCTTCAAAAGTTGCCTCATCCCCAAAGCCGGGCCAGGAACCCATATCAAGACTGAACTGGCCGAAGCAGGTTTACCTGCCGATTTTAAAATAGTAACCGCCAGTTCGCTGGCAGTGGCCCTGGAAATCGCCTTAAATTCCTGAGAAAGGAGGTAGACAGAAAGTTGATTGCCACTTTTTGCGCTACTGTTCGTATACATAACAAAGAAGGGCTATATGCCTTGAAGTACCCGGCCTATAACACAGCTATTGATTTCAATACCGGAAAGGTGTATACTGCATTATCGCATGACGATTGTACAGCTCAATAGGTACGCTGTCAGGTTCGGCACAGGAAGGCAAGACGATACCGCAATCATCCATTTTTATCATTCATAGCCTTGCTCGCCAAACCGACATCACGTGGCACTCTTGAGCATATTACACATATTAAAGGTGTTCTGCCTCGGAGGATGCAGGGATGTCAGTGAAAAACTTTGCACGCATTATCGGCTGCCTCATTGTAATTGGCGTGGTTGCCGCGCTGTATTTCTTTGATCGCCATTCACTACCCACCAACATCACGTGGGTCATTAGCATTGGCGTTGTAGCCGCAATTATCGCTTTTATCATCACTCCCTACGTTACTGTCGTTCCTTATCGTTGGATGAGCGATACAATTCATCGCACCGCTGTCAGCGATCTGATCGCCGCTGGCCTGGGTCTAACCATCGGTCTCATCATCTCAGCTCTGCTGGCAATTCCGTTGAGAGATCTGCCCGCCATGTGGGGTCAGATACTGCCCTTTGTCGGCGCAGTCCTATTTGGCTACCTGGGCGTCATGATCGCTGTCATCCGCAAAACCGATATAGCACATCTCATTCAAGGGGCGATGATGCGCCGTGGACGCGACCGCGACGATGACCGCGAGAAAGAACGCGAACGGGGCAAGGATCGTGACCGTGATCGTGAAAAAGAGAAGGACAAAGATAAAGACAAAGATAAAGAGCCTGCTCTTCCTATCCAGGCGACCAGCCCAATTTTGCTCGATACCAGCACGATCATCGATGGACGCATCAAAGATATTAGCCAAACGGGTTTCATTAGTGGCACCCTGGTGGTACCACGCTTCGTGCTGAACGAACTGCAACGCATTGCGGACTCGGCAGATACCATGCGGCGCAACCGTGGTCGGCGCGGCCTTGAGATTTTGAATGATCTGCAAAAAGACGCTATCGTGCCAGTTGAGATTACTGACGCCGATGCAGATGGCATCGCCGAAGTCGAT
>JAJZEJ010000861.1:0-1301 GCA_021828635.1 Chloroflexota bacterium | reverse complement strand
AGCACGCATCTTACATTGCCCCATCATCACAAATGACTTCAACCTGAACCGTGTAGCAGAGCTTCAGGGAGTCAAAGTGCTGAACATTAACGAGCTTGCCAACGCTATCAAGCCCGTGCTACTCCCTGGCGAAGACATCCTCATCAAGATCATGCAGGATGGCAAAGAACTGGGGCAGGGCGTTGGCTACCTCGATGATGGCACGATGATCGTCGTAGAAAATGGACGACAGTTCATGAATACGACTGTTGAGGTCACGGTGACGCGCGTGCTACAAACTGTCGCAGGCCGGATGGTTTTCGCTCACCCAAAGCAGATGAGTAGTATAGCTACTGTACCACAACCAACTGGCAAACAGAAACAGCTTTGATAGTAGATAACAAGAAATAGAAGGAGGGAAGGTCTGTAGAAACCGAAATAGCGGCCTCTACAGACCTTCCCATAGCATAATCCATATGCAAGACAGGTCAGCCGTCATTATTGTCGCAGCAGGTAATAGCCAACGCATGGGAGGGCGAGATAAGCTCTGGATACCACTCGCAGGCCGCCTCACTCTGGCCCGCACAATTGACGTATTTGCAGCCTCACCGCTCATACAAAGCATTATTTTAGTCATCAATGCCACCCACTACGACAATGCCATCGCACTCTGCCGACAAGAAAACTGGCAAAAGGTCGCCTGCGTCGTGCGCGGCGGGCAACGCCGCCAGGACTCAGTACGTATCGGCCTTGAAACACTCACACGGGTTGACGCACAATGTCAATGGGCGATGATACACGATGGCGCACGCCCACTAGTAACTGAGGCTATCATCGCGGCTGGCCTGTCAGCGGTACGCGAACACAACGCAGTTAGCGCCGCCGTACCGGTCAAAGATACCATCAAGCAGGTCGAGCAAGGCATCATCAGCAATACATTTGAGCGTTCGCTACTCTGGATGATACAGACCCCACAGGTCTTTTCATTGCCACTCATCTATCAGGCACATCACAGCGTTGCCGCCCAGGCAGACGCCAGCGACGATGCCATCCTGCTAGAGCGCCTGGGTCAGCGTGTGGTAATCTTCCCCGGCTCCTATCGCAATATCAAAATCACCACTCAGGAGGATTTACTCTTCGCTGAGGCACTCTTACAGAGACAGGATTCCGCGGTATGACAACACGAGTAGGTTTCGGGTACGACGTTCACGCTGTCATTGCTAGCCGCCCTTTGATGCTAGGCGGCGTTGCTATTCCCCGTGAGCAAGGACTGGCAGGCCATTCCGATGGCGATACGGTCATCCACGCTGTGCTTGACGCTC
>JAJZEJ010000276.1 GCA_021828635.1 Chloroflexota bacterium | reverse complement strand
ACAGATATTACACGTCTATGCTGATGCGACGGTGTTGGCGAGCGGTGGTGCGGGCAATCTCTGGTTACGTACCTCGAATCCTCTGGGTGCGACAGCGGATGGCCTTGCATTAGCTTGGCAGGCGGGCGCGGCTCTGACCGATCTCGAATTTATGCAATTTCACCCGACGGTGCTGGTGACGGACGGTGGCTCGCATCTGATCTCCGAGGCGGTACGCGGTGAAGGAGCGTATCTGCGCAACCATGCTGGTGAACGCTTTATGCCGCGCTATAGCTCGCAAGCGGAACTGGCTCCGCGTGATGTAGTGGCTCGCTCTATTCTTAGCGAGATGCTGCATGAGCAGGTTGATTGTGAATACCTGGACTTGCGCCATTTGCCCGCCGAAAAAATGCACGCACGTTTCCCTACCATCTCGGCTATCTGCCGTCAGTATGGCCTTGATCTCACAACTGATCTATTACCTGTTGCCCCTGCCGCGCATTACTGTATGGGTGGCGTGATGGTTGATATCTGGGGACGTACCACGCGCCCCGGACTCTACGCTGTGGGCGAAGTCTCCTGTACAGGTGTGCATGGTGCGAACCGGCTAGCCAGCAATTCGCTATTGGAGGGTCTGGTCTATGGCTTGCGTGTGGCCGATAATCTAAGTGGGGTTTTAGCGGTTCCACCGCTCATGCCACAAAATCGTATGCATACTCAAGTGCTGTACCAGTTCTCTCACACAGATGATAGATCGTCCTGTAATGCGAATGAGCATAATATACAGCAAATCCGGCGTACACTCAGGCAGGTGATGTGGGAATATGTTTCATTGATTCGGGATGCGCAAGGTTTGCAAAAGGCGTTACAGACGATACATACACTGCATGAGCAATTACACGGTGATGAACAGGGTGAATCACGAGTAGACTGGAGCTATGAGCGTGCCGTGCAGGTGCAAGAGACGATCAATATGCTGCACACGGCAGAGCTAGTGATTGTGGCGGCATTACAGCGCCATGAAAGTCGCGGTAGCCATTGGCGTAGCGACTTTCAGGCCAGCAATGAGCAGCTAGCGCATCTGCATTATGTGTTGCAATTGGCAGAGCATGTAGAAGATGGACAAACGCGCTTAGCAACAGAGGTGATGCCATATGTATAGAGTACCAATCGAACTGATTAGCATGGCATTGGAAGAAGATGGTGCGTGGAACGATATCACCACGCTCAGCACAGTGCCAGCCGAGGAGCAAGCGGAGGCACGTATCATTGCCCGACGCGAAGGCGTGATTGCAGGGTTGATGGTTGCTGCTGAGGTGTTTCGCACACTTGATCCAGATGTGCATGTCGAATTGCTTCTACCAGAGGGTAGCCATGTCGCCCCTGATACGGTAATCGCGCATATCAGTGGTCCCGCTTGCTCCATCTTGAGCGCCGAACGTGTGGCCCTGAATTTCCTGGGACATCTCTCCGGCATTGCTACACTAACCAGCTATTGTGTTCGCGCTCTTGAGGGTACCCATGCACGTATTTTGGATACGCGCAAAACTACACCCGGTTTACGCGCTCTGGAAAAAGCTGCAATTCAGCTTGGCGGCGGCAAGAACCATCGCTTTGGGCTAAATGACGGCGTTTTGATTAAGGATAACCATATCAAGGCAGCAGGCGGTGTAGCGCAGGCTGTGCTATCTGCTCGTGCGAAAGCACCACACTTGCTCAAAATCGAGGTCGAGTGTGAGACGTTGGCTGAAGTGCGAGAAGCATTAGAGGCGCAAGCCGATGTTATTCTGCTAGATAATATGCATGTTGAGCAGATGCGCGAGGCGGTAGCACATATCCATGCCGCGAATTCACGTGTACTGATCGAAGCTTCTGGCAACATCGGTACAGATCTCACGCGCATTGCTGCTGTTGCCGCAACCGGCGTAGATTTCATCTCATCCGGTGCGCTGACTCATTCTGCTCCCAACTTCGATGTCTCGTTAGAATTTGCCTGATCGGTTCCTGTGACAAGTGGGCAATGCCTACGGAAGGAGAAAATAATGGCTGTCATTCAATCTGAGTGCGTTGAGAGTCAGGAGGTGCGCGTCCTGCCTTTGCTTAATCCTAAGACGCGCAGCAAGCACGATCTCTCAAAACGTAGCGATGTCATTCCACAGACGTATGCCGAAATGGATGGCGAAGAACTAGATCGGCGTATTGCTGCTGCTAGAGAGGCATTGGGAACGCGGCTGGTTATTCTGGGCCATCACTATCAGCGCGATGAAATCATCAAGTATGCCGATTTTCGTGGTGACTCGTTCAAGCTAGCACAACAAGCGGCTGAGCGTCCCGATGCGGATTATATCGTCTTCTGTGGTGTGCATTTCATGGCCGAAAGCGCCGATATTCTGAGCGCACCGCATCAGCAGGTGATTTTGCCCAATCCTACGGCTGGCTGTTCGATGGCGGATATGGCGAATATCGCCGAAGTGGAAGAGTGCTGGTTGGCGTTACACGATGTGTTGGGTGAAGATGCAGGGATCATCCCCGTCACCTATATGAACTCGGCCGCTAACCTCAAAGCCTTCTGTGGACGCAACGGCGGTGTCGTTTGCACATCCTCAAACGCGCCTGCTGTGATGCGCTGGGCCTTTCAGCAGGGCAAGCGTGTTCTGTTTTTCCCTGATGAACATCTGGGGCGCAATACCGCCTTGCGCTATGGTATTCCAGAACAACAGATGGTGGTATGGAATCCTAAAGATTCATTAGCTTCAGAAGAAGCTGTAGAACAGCTTGATGAGGCAAAGGTCATTTTGTGGAAAGGTTATTGTTCCACACATATGCGCTTTAGTGTCGAGCAAATTGCTAAAGCGCGTGAAGAGTACCCGGACATCAAGGTGCTTGTGCATCCTGAGTGCCGCCGCGAGGTTGTTGATGCCGCTGATCTGTTTGGTTCGACTGAATACATCATTGAGCAGATTGAGCAGGCTCCGGCGGGCAGCAAATGGGCTGTAGCAACCGAGATCAATCTGGTGCATCGGCTGGCAAAGGCCCATCCTGAGCAACTGATCTTCTGCCTCGACCCTGTGGTCTGTCCCTGCTCCACCATGTATCGCATCCATCCAGCTTACCTGGCCTGGGTACTGGAGAGCCTGCTGCATGACGAGGTCATCAACCAAGTGAGTGTCGATGATGAGACGGCTCACTGGGCGCGTGTGGCGCTAGAACGTATGCTAGCTCTGAAAAAATGAGGAAAGCGTCGTCAAAAAATCGGCTTCCGCGCGGAAGCCGATTTTTTGACGACACTTTTTTACTCTTCAAGGAGCGTCAGTGTCTCCATAAGCGTTGTTCGGTCGTTTACCATATATATGCTTTCTCCTCTCTTTTTAACAAAAGGGCTAAGAGAGTGGGGATATGCAACTACGATGTGCTATAATTTCAAAAATATCTGTACCGTTGTCCGTGTGATTGAGCGAGCATCGGCTACCGAAGGATAGTATAATGCAACGACAATTCATATGTCTACCCGGTTGGCTCCTGCCCGTCAACTTTTTGCCCTCCGCTATGTGTCTTCCATCTTTTAGTACCTACCTGATCTTGTTCTAACGCCATACTTGCTAAACAATACAAAGCACGCTCAAGGAAAGAAGATTAGAGGAAAATATATGCGCAGTACACGTGTTTACCGATGGCTGACCATCACTTGTGCGTGCTGCCTGTCACTTCTGCTGACTGCCTGTAACACGCTTCCCGCTCCGACAATTACGCCGACACATAATCCTCTGGCGTTTCTCACTGTTCATAATCAATCACAGCATGTTGCACTGCCGCTAGGGAGTCTTTATGAGATGTATGAAGGCCATACAAGCATGGTCTTTGGTGTGGATTGGTCGCCGGATGGTAAGCGCATTGCCTCGGCCAGCCTGGATGGTACCGTACAGGTATGGGATGCGATGACTGGCAAACATGTACTGATCTATCGTGGGCATAATGGGCCGGTGTTTTCTGTACGCTGGTCGCCCAATGGTCAATATATCGCTTCGGCTGGCTATGACCATACTGTACAGATATGGGACGCTGCGACTGGAAAGACGCTCCTGGTGTATCATGGTCACACGGCACTGGTCAGTACTGCTTCCTGGTCGCCCGATGGACAATTGATTGCCTCTGGTGGTGATGATGGGACGGTACAGATTTGGCAGGCCATGACTGGAAAACATGTACTGACCTATCAGGATCATCCAGGCCATGTCACAGAGATAGAGTGGTCGCCCGATGGCAAGCGGCTGGCGATAGCCAGCGATAACGGTACTGTGCAAGTAATCGACGCTAGCACCGGAAAAACTCTAGTGACATATGGCGATCATCATATTGGTATCTGGGCTGTATCCTGGTCGCCGGATGGCAAACGCATTGCCTCTGGTGGTGGAGACCATATCGTCCACATATGGAACTCGCAAACGGGAGCGACGTTGTTTCTCTATAAGGGGCATTCCAGCTACATCCATGCCGTAGCCTGGTCGCCCAATGGCAAATATGTCGCGTCGGGCGGCTATGACCAGAGTGTACAGGTCTGGAATCCGAATAACGGCGCGATG
>JAJZEJ010000492.1 GCA_021828635.1 Chloroflexota bacterium | reverse complement strand
CAAGCGAAATGAATAAACTTTTATGATATTTTAATACCTATATAGAACAATTATTCAAGTCACAAAAGCTTATCAAGCTATAAAGATAAAATATGAAATAAATCTAAAAACTCAACAAAAAAACCTTTTGGATTTTGACGTGCTACAGATTTAGCAATTTACTATAAAAATAGAAGCGGTAGAAGTGATGATAGCGAGTTCAGTAGTAAAGTTCCGGTGACACCGTAGAAATGATGTTCACATTTCTTAATCATGCATATACAAGGGTAGAGAGAGGTATGAATATGCTCCAGAAATATAATACCACAGAAACAAGCAGAGAAGCGCGAACCACAAACGAATTATCATGGGTAGCAAACGGTAGGATGAGCGCAAAAGACCCGCAAGCATGGATGTGGAAACAAACAAACCAGTAGGAGGCATGGCACCCCTTGTGGGTGCCATGCGTCGTCCCTTATACGCCGTTCTAAATGGGGATTGGCAAAGTATTACGTTACGCGACTATAGACTATATACTGCGTTTCGTTTCGATGATATCTCCTGTATATGACGCCAGCGCCAGTTGGCCGTGTCCCCCATTATAAGAAACTTTCGGCAGGGTTAGCTCAATCTGCGGAATCGGCGCGACGCTACAAACGCTGGCCGGTTGATTATTGGTGGCGGAACAGATAGCGGCAGTGAGATAGTTCGCCGTACCCAGGATATCTTTTGAAACTTGCGTTTTGGTGTCCTGTACCTGACCGGAAATGTCAGTCCAGGAGAGGCCACTAATATCCGTGGCTGAGTAGTAAGCACCAGTCGAGACGAATTTATTGCCGATGTCGATAAACGGAATCGCGCCAGCACTTGATGAAGAGACATAGGGAGGGTTATCGTAAGTCTGAATCAACTTTTGCTGTGCGCTGGTGGGAGTTTCTAATGCTTTATCCTGATTATTGTAGAGTTCAACCGGCGCAAAATCGATATACTGGCTGCTATAATGGCTACCGTAGAAAGAAAAGGTCGAGAGATTATCTTCCGACGAAGTGATTTCGGAGACCCCGCTAAAGGAGCCAAAACGGCTGAGGGCAACGATCATCCCCCAACGTTGGGCTGCACAATAGGGACAATACTCCGCGCCTGCATAAAAAAATTCCGGTTTGCCATCTGAACCAACCAGTGGTGTCGCGCCCGATACCGCCTTCATAGGATTTTGCACACCGCCGGTTCCTACCGTTGCCAGCGACGAAGGGTCGATGTTGGTAATGTTCTGCATAACTTCTTTGGTGCTACTACCGCTAGCTGTGCTACTTGGAGCGGGTTGATGTGACAGGTAGATGAAGACGCCAATAATTGCTACGACCAGGACGAGGGTTGCTGTCACCCATATCCAATTCGAGTTACGTTGTTTCTGTTGCCGTGTCCGGCGTCCACGTTGGTTTTGCTGCCGTGTTGCTGTATTACTTGTATTACTGCTCTGTCGCTGCTGCCGTGTCTGTTCACGACGTTGCGCTGCTGAAGAGCCACTCTTTGTTTTTGCCATGTAACTCAACCTTTACTATAAAAAACACTTGGGAAGAATTTTGTCCTCGCTATTGTAGCATAACAGCCTAATCTGTGCTAATGTTACAACAGGATGGGTCTCTATCCATCGAAAACATGGCTTTTAAATCGCTTGACAAAACACCAGGGATGCGGTACAATCGATACGTTGACGCGCATAGCGGATACGAGCCTCGTTCGTCTAGTGGCCTAGGACGCCGCCCTTTCAAGGCGGAGATCACCGGTTCGACTCCGGTACGAGGTATTGTTGATTTTGTGAGAAGCCTGGCATTGCTCCATATTTGAGTTGCCAGGCTTTCTCTTTGTGAATACTATCTTCCCTCACAAACGTGCCTGAACACGTTTTGGCTAGCATTACATGAAGGTGGTTTGCTATGATGAGTGTCGAAGAGGCTCTGGAGCGTATCTTAGCCCAGATTCAGCCACTATCTCCTATTAAAGTACCGTTATCGGAGTCATTGGGCCTGGTGCTGGCTCAGGATATTGTTGCTCAGGATGATATTCCTCCCTTTGCCAATTCTGCAATGGATGGTTTCGCGCTACTCAGCAAGGATACGAAGTTCCATGCTGGCAAGCCGCCACGCCTACGTGTGACAGGTAGTGTTGCCGCTGGCTATGTGGCCGATCATGGCGTTGAAGAAGGTACGGCTATGCGTATCATGACTGGTGCGCCAGTACCACCGGGGGCGGATAGCGTGATCCAGGTTGAGCTAACGCGCAGCGAGGGACAGCAAAGTGAGTGGGTTGAGATTCTGGAAGAGGTTGCACCGGGCAATAATATTCGCCCAGCAGGTGAAGATATGCGGCGCGGCCAAACAGTGCTTGTGCGCGGTACAGAAATCGGAGCATGGGAAATTGGTATCCTGGCAACGCTCGGCTATGCTACCATCGCGGTTATTCCTCGTCCACGGGTAGCTATTTTGGGAACCGGTGACGAGGTGATTGATGTTGGCGAACCTTTGCAGCCAGGCAAAATTCGCAATAGCAATAGCTATCTGGTTGAGGCTGCTGTACGTCAGGCGGGAGCCGAGGCGATACGTCTGGGTGTAGCACGCGATACGGTTGAGAGCTTGCGTGAGAAATTTCAGGAGGCCATCAAGTACGACCTGATTATCACCTCTGGCGGCGTTTCTGTGGGTGACTTTGATCTGGTGAAACAGATCATGACGGAACAGGGTGAGATGAACTTCTGGCGTATCAACATGCGTCCGGGCAAGCCGGTAGCTTTCGGCCATATCAGTCACGTGCCTCTGCTCGGTCTGCCTGGCAACCCTGTTTCCACTGCCATCACGTTCCAGCTTTTCGGGCTTCCCATCCTTCGCAAGATGCTTGGTCACAGTCACCTGTTGAAACCAGGCGTAGCAGTAGTAGTGGAAGATGGTGTCAGCGACCATGCTATGCGTCGCCACTATGTGCGAGCCTGGGTACGCTGGGATGGTACACGCTTTGTCGCTCGCACAAGCGGCAATCAGGGGTCGAATATCATGACCTCACTGCTGCATGTCAACGCGCTGGTGGTTGTGCCTGAAGGCGGCACGGTAGTCCATGCTGGCGATACTGCGCAGGCCATCATGCTGGATTGGCCCGAAGAAGCATGATCAGATAGAGTTCATGTACATTGTTATGTTCTCTGAAGGCGGTAGCGTAGTTGGTCGCGTGAGAGACCGAGGAGCGCCGCCGCCTGAACCTGATTGCCATGACAACGCTCCAATGCCTCAGTGACGAAGCCATGCTCGATATGCTGTATAAAAGCTGGTAGGTCAAGCCCATCAGGTGGTAAGTGCATTTGTTGCTGTAATTCAGCTAAGCGTTGACGAGCGTTGGCATCTACATGGCGAATATTCTCCGGTAAGTCTTTAGGCAAGATTTCGTGTCCATCACAGACAATCTGCCCACGCTGAATGACACTACGCAGTTCGCGGATATTCCCTGGCCAGGAATACTGCTGCAATAAAGCCATTGCCTCTGTATTGATGCGTAGTGGTTCTGCCTCATCGCTATACATGCGTAAAAAGTGTTCGACCAGCAACGCGATGTCTTCGGGGCGTTCACGCAGAGATGGCAATGTAATCGTGATGACATTGAGCCGATAATAAAGATCATCGCGGAAAAGCCCCTGCGCAACAGCCGTTTGCAGGTCTACATTGGTGGCGGAGATGATGCGCATATCAACATGCAGTTCTTTCGTGCTACCAACACGACGAAAACTGCGTGTCTCCAGAAAGCGCAGCAACTTGGCCTGGAGGAAGCGCGACATAGTGCCAATCTCGTCAAGGAAAAGCGTGCCGCCATCAGCTCGTCGCAGATAGCCCTCACGTGAAACCTTCGCATCGGTGAATGCACCCGCCTCAACGCCAAAAAGCTCCGTTTCCAGCAGAGAATCAGGCAAGGCAGCGCAATTAATATCGACAAAATTATTGGCTGAGCGGCTGCTTAACTGATGAATGGCGCGTGCTACCACATCTTTGCCAGTACCGCTTTCACCTTGAAGCAGTACCGTTGTGGATGGATATTGTGCGATCTGGCGTACCATCCTGATTATTTTGTGTATAGCTGCACTATGTCCAATAATTAGCTCAGTGAGTGTCTGCTCATCGGGCTGTTGCTGTATTTGCTGTCCCTTCAAACCTATCTTCCGATCCCCTCTTCACTCACTGATCGCTACCTGTGTTGTACTTGTTGTGCTATGATTGGCCCACTGGACTGGATTGGTTGTAAGGGTTGGGGTGAGGCAACCCAACCACGACCGGGTATAAAAGTTGCTCTATTACCACCATTGCCCCATTGTGAATAGGTCTCAAAGCCGACCGACGGCGCGATTTGTTGCATTACATCAGCCGTCGGCGGTGTCGATAACATTTGTGGTGCTGGTAGTGCTGACTGTATGCCAGATGGCAAGGGAGTAGAAATCTGGGGAGGCAGAGCCAGTATTGGGCCAGAAGTCATGAAGCCAGCCTGTGGACCTTGTACGAGTTGACCAGAAGTTACGTTATGGTGCGTAACAGGTGACAATTCATGAA
>JAJZEJ010000299.1 GCA_021828635.1 Chloroflexota bacterium | reverse complement strand
GCTACCCGTGTTGCCTGGGTTTGCGGACGCGATACATCGGCCCCTATGTTTATAGGCATAATTACGCGGTTTGCGGTAGGGACCGATTGATCGCGTCCGTGCGCGGACATAGGTATGTTTGGGCCGGAGGGACGTGATGCCTGGGTCAGTGGACGCGATACATCGGTCCCTACAGGGGCGTTTTTGGTGATGATGGTCGGCAGTTGCGCGGTAGCACTGAGTGCGATATCATCACGTAAGGTGAGTGGTATGGTGCGGCGCGGAATGGGCGTGGAGGTTGCTAGTGGGCGCGGTGTGCTGCCATCGGTGCGTACCAGCACACGCTGACGCCCAGAATTGTTTTGCCGCACAGCTTCTTCCAGCGTGTCTATCGACTTATAGGCTGAAAAGCCACAGCGTTCGGCGAGCTGAGTCAGGTGATCGCTATGTGGAATGACAAAGAAGATTGTAATGTCTACCTGTCGCCGCACATGCCTGAGTGCCATAAATTCTTCTGGACGCTGGAAGAGACGTGTCTGCTCCGAGAGGAGCAGTACGACAGGTTTTTGTTGTCCGGCAATAACGTTGAAGAGTGTTTCGCGCTCATCATTGCGTTCCAGATAGAGAATGCTAAAATCTCCCGAATCATTGCGTTTCATCGCTTCCTTGCCTCCACTGTTTCAAATCGTTGTGTTGTCAGGAACATCTGGCGTATCATGCGATAGAAGCTTATAAGTGCCATTGCCACGAGTGCGCCCCAGGCGATCAGCCAGCAGAGCGCCTGCGCGATGACGAGATAGACAAATGTAGTTTGTTGTTCTTGCTGTATAATGGTGGGCAGGCTCGACCAGGAATGATAGAGAACCAGCCACGAAGCTGGCGGAAAGCCGCCCAATTCGTAGAGAATGACAGTGCATGCGCCCAGAAAAATTATAGGGTAGACAAACGTTGTTGCGAGCGACCCGGACTCCGCGCGTGCCAGTGCCAATTGGCGCGAAAGCGATTGCCGTGGACGTGGCCCTCGTTCCGCCAGTGTCCATGCCTGCACGATAGCGCCACTCACGATCATAGCCCCACCAATATAGCCATCGAGAGGCAGATTTTCATGCAGATAGAGAGCCGCGATCACCGCGCCCAACACCGGTTCAAGAATATAGATAAATGAGACCGTGACCGCCGAAATGTAATTCTGCATAAGGACGGTGAGCAGCGTTGGTAAGAAGGTGCAGGCTGCCGCAACATAAAGGATGATCCAAACATCCTTTGGTAGTGTTAAATGCACGGCTTGCCAGTTGCCGAAGAGCAACGCGATCAGGTTGGCCCACACAGCCATTGTTAGCAGCTCTATACCAAAGAGCGGCCAGTAAGCGTTGGCCTCCTTCTGTTCGTGTTCGGAGAGGAAGACGTAGCCAGTAAAGAAAAGGCCGCCCAGAAACGCGATCAGTGAGCCGCGCATACCACCAATTGGCGAGTTGATAATCAACAGGATGGTGCCGACGAGTGAAAGCAAACCAGCGAACCAGGTTCCCTTGCCAATTGGCTGACGTAGAAAGAGCCAGGCCGCGAACGCAGCCAGGAAGCCATTGAGCGCCGGAAAGAAGGCTGTGCTGGTCGCGCTAGTATATTTGAGCGCGATAGCAATCGTGAAGAGCGCCAGACAGAGGCTGCTACCCACGATAATGCCATGCTTAATAATGCGCTTATTCAGGTCTTGCCAGCAGAAGACGATAATGCAGAGGGCTACTGGCACCAGTGCCATCATCTCGAAGTAGGTAAAGATGATGGGATCAATGCGCTGAAGCGCCTCCTTTGCTACTGAGTAGTAGGTGGCGAAGAGCAGTGTATTCAAGAAAAATGCGAAAACAGCCAGAAGCCTCATTTTCATGGTACGTACCCCACGTCGGTTATGCCTTGCTCCAAATTTGCCGGTACACCAGTATAGAGATGACTGTGGATGGTACCGTTATCCTGTTCAAAGTATAGAGGATGGGAAGAGGTGGAAGCGGCCTTTTAAGCGCAAATTGTCGATGTGTCTGCATACAAGCTCAGGCGAGAGATATGGTATATTGCGATGAAATGACGTGCTACGTAGGGATAAACATCGCAGAATTTGTGGATGTATGGCCTCTTGAAAATACTGGAAGAGGGAAAAGAACCAATAATTCATCTGAATAACTGCTAAAAGATGACTAATTTACTTGAACAAATCTCTTTAGTAATGTTATACTTCTTTCGTAGCGGATGTGTTTTGGTGCGGCTTTCTGCCGAAGCACTATATATAAACGCATTGCCTCTGAGTGACAATGAATACGTCATTCGGATAGTGAAAAGCTGATATTCATCTATCCGTTCGTGTGCTAAGTAGTTCAATTGTTCAATCGCTTAGAAAGAGGTCTACTTTATGGGTGTTTCCTCAGATGTATCATCAGTATCATCCAAAGCTTCACAGTCTAAGTTTTTATGGGTGATATACCTCATCTCCTTCATTGCTGCCAATCTTGTGATTGGCATTGTTAGTGTTACGGTATCAACATCGTTGGTTCCGACGCAAGTAACAACTCTGGTCAACCCGTCTACCAGTACTCTCGTTGACGCACTTGTCGTCGGTGCGGGAGGCATCGCGGCAGTCGTTGGAATGCCGCTATTTGGCATGTTGAGCGATAAATTTGCATTTCGATGGCTCTGGATGATTGTTGGAACGCTGTTGCTTATAGTTGGGTTTACAGTGTTGGCACATGCAACGTCCCTTTGGTTGCTCTACACTGGTATCGTGATAGATTTCTTGGGGATGGCATGTATGTATGTCGTGTTGCTGGCGCTCCTTCCAGAAATTCCACTAGAACAAAGGGGGCGTGTCACGGCATTGGCTTCGGCTGTACCATTGTTAGGCAATCTAATAGCACAGATTATCGGGGCGCAGATAAAAACTATTGGGCATACCTATCTGGTTCTCAGTGGTTTTTTTATCTTACCTCTTATATTTGTTGCCGTTGAGTTCCTCTGGAAGGCGAAAAAGGAGAATGTGCAAGAAGGAAATGCATATATGCCTGAAAAGATGGAGTCTGAAGCCCTCGCCCTTCATCCTGATTTTCTGTACGTTTGGATATCGCGCTTCCTGGTGTTTCTTGTCCTTGATACCGTCGGCAATTTCATTCTCCTCTTTTACGTGTCTTCATTCTCCCTTTCCCAACAGCAGGGACAAGCCCGTGTGGCGCTCTATTTCCTGGTATTCACGGTAACTTTAGTCATTGCTTCAGCAATCGCGGGCATTATTTCAGATCGCTTACAACGGCGAAAGTGGATTGCCGCTGGCGGTAGCATGTTTTGCGCACTGGCATTGATTGTGCTGATTATCTTGCCCTCGCTCTCTCTCTTGGCGGCGTTTCTTCTCGGCGTGGGTCTGGGAATGTATTTTTCGTGTGATCTGGCTATCACGACATTGGTTCTACCACCGCGCTCCTTTGGCCGATATTCAGGCATCATGAATACCACGATCTTCCTTCCCTTGCTGTTCTCGCCCTTGTTGGCGGCACTTGTCTTTTCGCTTTTCCATCAAGGCTTCGCTGTGCTGTTTCTGATATTGGTGGTGGTGGCCTTGCTGGCAACAGGGTTATTGCTGAGAATACGCTCTGTGCGGTAAGTTATAGCTACAGAGATGCGATTTGGGCCTGGGTGAGCTGAGCGCCACTGTAGGTCTCGGCTTCCAGGCGTTCCAGGGCGAGGATGCGCCGGATGTTGGCACTGGCATGGTTGAGCAAACGTGCGCGAGTGCGCGAAAGTTTCCTGGGCGCGTTCTGCGCCTGCGCGACACGCACGTTGGCTAATGCTAATAAAGCCATGCCGATACAAGGCGCATTGTGAATACTGCGGGCAATCTTGAGGGCGCGTAGAGTACAGATCGCCGCTTCATTGGGCTGACCCATCCGTAGCAACACGTTCGCTAACCCCGTATTCCAACGGCTCATATATTCGCGGTCATTGAAGCCTTCTGTCAGGGCCAATGCCTTGCGATACCACTGTTCCGCCTCGGCTAGCTGTCCAGTAGCAAAGGCTAACTCGCCCAGATCGCTGAAAATGACGGATAGTAATGGCATGTCACCAAGCTGCTCGGCCAGGCGCTGTGAACGAGTGAAGGCAGTACGTGCCTGCTCATATTCTTCACGTTTAAGGTAGAGATAGCCCAAATTGCAGGTAACATGGGCAATGCCACGCTTCTGCTCGTATTGTTCGTATATCTCTAGTGCATGTTTAAGATGGGCGAGTGCCTCGCTACGTTTGCCTTCGCCACTAGCAATGCTGCCCAACAAAGAATAGGTTCGCCCTAACTCCACGGGGTCGCCTGCCAGCGTGCGCTGAATACGAGTGAGCGGCCTCGGTGGCATTGCGGATATCGTGCTTGTGATTGGTTGTATCTGCTGCTCTTGCTCGAAGGCGGCAAAAATTCTCAGGGTTTCTTGCGCGGCCTGATAGGCTTCTTCATAGCGTCCCTCCTGCCAGTAAAGACTGCTCTGCTGGTAACGCCTTTTGGCCCATGCCGGTCCTCCCTGCACACCTGCTTCGTATAGCACCTGCTCACTGCGCTCAGAACATTCTCTGGCACGTTCTTT
>JAJZEJ010000504.1 GCA_021828635.1 Chloroflexota bacterium | reverse complement strand
GTCGGGCAGACCAGCGAGAAGGGCTTGCCACAGTTAAGCTGGCAGGCAATCGGCGAGGTCGAACCCATGCCATCGATCAGCAGGTGTCCACCATAGCAATGTTGTTCACCAGACTGATTGGTGACATCCACAACCACGCCGCGTTCAGGTTGCACCGTACAACGCATAAAAGTTGTGTTGTGCAGAATGACATTGGATCGACCATTTTTCGTGCGTGCCTCAGAGATTTTGCGGATACACAGCGCGGTCAATGTATCGGCATCAATCGCCACGTTCAGCACATCCTTGAGATGCAGTTCGGCGGGGGATACACGAATATTGGCGGAATGGAAACGCACCAGGCCATCCTTATATTCGCGCTGGATGATCGTTTCCAGTTCCTCAGCCGTCAGCAAACCCACAGCGAGCAATTCGCGTAGCTCCTCGCGTGAGATATTCCATTCACGGTGAACCGCCCCCACTGTAAAGCGGTCAAAGACTAGCACACGCAGGCCATAGCGCAGTGTCATCACCGCCGCGTTCAGCAGATTCAGGCCACCACCAGCATAGATAATATCGAAGCTATCGACGGGCGGTACAGAGGAAATAGCGCCGCTGATGACCACCTCAGTATAGTCGCGGGCCGCGCCGGAGAGCAGCATCTGTTGCCAGGACGTGTTCAGGTCTTGCAGGCGGCGTAGATGGGCCGCACCATTGGGGATGGTGGTGAACGCCTCAGCCAAGTGGGGATAATGGGTTATCAACTGCTCGCGTGTTTGCATGGTTCTTCCTTTTCATCAACCGATCTTCTTCCTGTATGATGATTTTACCATGTCATGCGGGGCAATTATTATCATGCCACACTATTTCTCGCCAATGGTGATATGCACTTCCCAGCGACGGCTATACACACGCTCTGAGCGACGACGTAAGCCACATTGTTCTAATGGGATGGAGCGCCCAAACGTGGCATTGGGTACCACTTCGGTATAGACACCATGCTCATCGAGCGGCTGACCCTCATGCTTAATCGCATCGGCCTGACGCTCTCGACGCGAACCGAACATCGGTGAAGTGCCGTAGACCAACGCCTGAAGCAGGATGAGGAATGGTTGTAGCAGACCAACAGGCAGAAGGTTGGCTCCCTCAATGACGACTAGGCGACCGCCGGGACGCAGCACACGCGCTACCTCAGCCAATGTATTCTGATCGTAGATATATTCCGTGGGGAAGCTGCTAACAACCGTATCGAACGAGTTATCACTGAATGGTAGTGCTTGCGCGGAACCTTGCATGACGAACGCGGCGCGACCAACCTGACGGCGGCGCAACGTCTCACGAGCGGCAGCCACCATTTCCGGCGAAGACTCAACCGCGAAACAATGATAGCCAGCTTCTAATATATCAGCTAGCAGGTCGCCCAAGCCGCAACCCAGTTCCAATACATCCAGACCATGAATACGCGATAGCACCAGGCGTTGCCAGACACGCCACTGGCCCGCGAAAGGGATTGTACTGGCAAAGCGGTAAAGATAGCGATTCCTGTAAAGTGTTTCAAACAGCCATTGGCGTAATCCAGGTGTCACTGCGGTCCCGTCCTTACAAAGACATCGAGCAACTCACTGAGATGCTCAATAATTAGATCAGGTTTCATCTGCTGATATAAATGCTGCTTACGCTTGCTCGCACGGCTACGTGCATAATCAATCAAATAATCGTCGTCGGCGCTCTCCAGGTCTAACGTAGGTTCGTTATGGCTCTGCTCTAATTCTGCCAGATGGGCCGTTTCTAGCGCATAAACATCTTGAGACACGCGCGTGGCATGCCGGTGCGCTCTGGCTTCGGCGAACAGATAGGTTTTGGGTTTCCAGATGGCGATCATATCTAGCCCCTTCGCTCCGGCCACATCAGCACTCAGCGAGTCACCAACCATCACCGCATCGCGCGGCGCAACGCCGAAACTATTGAGTACGGACAAAAAAATTGCCGGATTAGGCTTGCGTAGGCCCAGATCGGCGGAGATCGCCATATGTTCAGGCGCAAAATAATTGAGGAAGCCGATAGCCCGCAAGTCATCCAAAAAGACCTGCCCACCCCAATGACGGTTCGTGACGACGCCCAGCAGAAAACCGCGCTCTTGAAGTGCTGCCAGCGTTGAAAATGCATCCGCAAAGGGTACACGGCCAGGCGAGATATGCACGCGCAACGCTTCATAGACATCACGCGCTAACGACAGATCAGCACCAGCAATACCAACCTTGCGCAGACCTTGTAACGTCATCTGGATAAAGTCAGGCTCGTACTCAGGATTTTGGCGTTTGAAATCGCGTATCTGGCGCTCAAGCGCCTTACGCACCTCATAGCCCAACATGCCATCATCTAATGCTGGCAAATGTGTGGCCTTCACCCGCGAACGAAGTAGCACAACAGCCATACGATTGGCCTCTTGCTCCTGGCTATACCATACAGCAGGGTCTTTGCGTGTCCAGAGCGTATCGCCAAAGTCAAAAAGAATACAGCGTATTGTTCGCCCTGAGAGCGCAGGCACGGTTCTAATGGGCAAGGTTTCTTTCCTTTAGCATCTGATAACCGCAAGAAACATAAAAAGGGACGCGACGAATCGCGTCCCCCGTAGACTTATCTTTTGATTTTCTCATCATTAGGACTGAGAATCTCATCGATCAGACCATATTGGACAGCCTGGGGGGCCGTCATATAATAGTTACGGTCGGAGTCCTGTGTGATGCGCTCGACTGTTTGGCCGGTATGATATGAGATGATCTCATACAGGCTGCGGCGCAGGCGCAGGATTTCGCGTGCCGTGATTTCAATATCGGTCGCCTGGCCCTCGGCCCCACCGAGTGGCTGGTGAATCAGCATCGTCGAGTTCGGCAGAGCATACCGCTTCTTTTTCGAGCCAGAGGTCAGGACTACCGCGCCCATGCTCATCGCCATGCCCATACAAACCGTGGAGACATCCGGGCGCAACCATTGGATGGTATCATAAATGGCCAGGCCAGCATAGATGCTCCCACCAGGGGAGTTGATGTACATGTAGATGTCTCTGGTCGCATCCTCGCTCTGAAGATAGAGCAACTGCGCCACGACGCTATTAGCAACACCATCATCAATCGGCGTGCCGATGAAGATAATGCGCTCTTTTAGCAGACGTGAATACAGATCCCAGGAACGCTCACCGCGTGGAGTAGATTCGACGACGCCAGGGATAATCCCACGTGGCTCCAAAATCTCCTGTGACTCTTTCTTCCATTTGGGGTCACGTGGATCGAATACGCTACTCATATTAGCTCCTTTTATTCAGCTACAACGGCTCCTCGTCTATGCGTAGCGTAGAGCGTACTATAGAAGGGCGATGAGCCGCTGGTACAAACACACTGTGCAGGGTTGCCCACTGTTGCGGGCTTAGTACAGTTATGATAGCACTTGCACGTGGCAAACGCAAGATGAAATGTGCGTAAAACAGGGCTTTTTTAGCAGTCTCATCCGACGACTGCGAAATTTAGCCACCAATCGCCAGCTTCTCCCCTCGCTAAGGCTCTTGCCTCACCAGGTAGGGACGACAATCGCGGGCGCGTTCCAGATTGACCATCAGAGCCAGACTACTATCGGCAATACGTGAGCGCAGACGTACATCGATGGTTTGCAAGCCGCTCATATTGCAGGTAATCACGGTTGGCATACGCCAGTTATAACGATAATTGAGTAACTGGAACAGCTTCTCAGTAGCCCAGGGCGTCGTATAATGTGCGCCCAGGTCATCCAAAATCAACAGGGCAGCCTCGCGCATCTTAGAGAAAAGCTGATCATATATATCTGTTGAAGAAGGTGCAAAGGTTGCGCGTAAATGGTCGAGCAACTCTGGCACCACTGAGAACAGCACGACTTCACCCTGAGCAAGGCATTGATTGGCAATAGCGGCGGCCAGATGCGTCTTGCCACAACCGTTTGGGCCAACCAGCACTAACCAACCATCGGGACTTTGCGCGAATTCATATGCCACCTGATAAGCTTCTTGCACTGAGGGATGAATCCCTTGAAAATGCGTATTGAAGTTGTTGAAGTTCCTGCTACGAAACGCGCTGATGTCAGAGATTTCCAGCAACTGTTGCCGTCGCTTCTCACGTTGCTCGGCCTCTTTGCACTCACAAGGTAGCGGTTTACCGAAGTTGGGGTCGCCAAAAGGCACATTAGCTCGCAAGAAACCCGCGCCCCGACACAATGGGCAAACACCACGCACACTACCAGTATTCCTGGCTGGTACCGCTGAAGCCTGTAGCGGTGTCGCGGGTTCACGGGGTGTCAATTGGCGTGTTGGGCGCGGCACACGTGCGGCTTTTACAGCCTCTACTGTCGTTGGTTGTGGTACTGGCGACTGGGCAGAGAAACGTTCACGCCCAGGCACCGGGGCCGAGCGTGGTTGCAATGGTTGCGTCATACGCTGAAAACGCCGTGCCTCCTGTGCCTCTTGTGTCAATGATAATGGCGATGCTGGTACTGACGCTGCTGGTGCTGATGAAGAGTGTAGCGCGAGATATTGATTACGGGAATTGGGCAAGACTTCGACATCCGCTTCCTGGTATACAACCGGCT
>JAJZEJ010000047.1 GCA_021828635.1 Chloroflexota bacterium | reverse complement strand
CCACCTGTTACCCCTGATATATCCCCGTCTTCTTTTTGAACTCCGCCCACTGGTATTCACCTGATATACACGACATACACTACAGACCTTATTGTTGCTTCACGCTTCATGCATAAAGTGTATCTCATCTACGGTTGGCTTTTTAGCATATTCCATTGTGCGCGTGTTCCCTACCTCTTAGCAAGCTATCTGCTTTTATGCTCAAGCTTATCCCAAAAGATAGGTGTCCCTGACCATCAGCAACGGTAGAACTCAGTGACGAGTGCGACTATTGCTAAACCGACAGGCGGGTCGGGAGTGGTCGGGCTTGATTGTCCGCAGACCGAGAAAGGATGTTTATGAGTACCGATGGACTACTCAAAGCTTTACATGATTCACAACGCTACCTGGACATAGTCCACAAGCCGCAACTTGAGCGCGGTGAGGCGGAATGGTTGATTGAAACCACCGTCAACAACTTTGCCAGCTACTATAACAGTGGCTTTATCGAGTATCGCAAATCTGTGGCGGAAGCTGGCGACTTCGCCGCCGTCGAATGGACTGGACGCGGCGCAACCTTTAGAGACGCGCTTGGGCGCGAATATATTGATTGCCTGGGCGGTTTTGGCCTCTTCAATCTGGGCTGGGCGCACCCAAAAGTCGTAGCGGCTGTACAGGCGCAGCTTGCCAAAAGTCCTCTGCCTACACAGGAATTATTAGATCCATTGCGCGGTATGCTAGCGCATCTCCTGGCCGAGATTACTCCTGGTGACATTCAATATAGCTTTTTTGTCAGCAGCGGCACCGAAGCGGTTGAAGGCGCGATGAAGCTTGCCAAGCTCTACACGCGCAAGAGCGGTTTTATCGCGGCAGTACGCGGCTTCCACGGCAAAACTGCTGGTTCGCTCTCTCTGACCGGTAAAGCCATTTTCCGTCGTCCGGCCATGCCATTGCAGAATAACATCTTTCATGTCCCCTATGGTGATGCCGATGCCGTTGAGCAGCAATTGAGCATCGCACGCGAGGTTGGCAACGATATCGCGGCAGTCGTGATGGAGCCAGTGCAGGGCGAGGCGGGCGCGATTGCTCCGCCGGATGATTTTTGGCCGCGCCTGCGCCAGATCTGTGACGAGTACGAGGTGCTACTGATAGCGGATGAAGTGCAGACCGGCATGGGCCGCACCGGCAAACTATGGGGTGTGCAGCACTGGGATGTTGCACCTGATATCATTTGTTCCGCGAAGGCGCTTGGTGGTGGTGTGATGCCAATCGGTGCGTTCATGTCCACACCGAAAATCTGGAGCGTCATGAACAGCAATCCCTTTATTCATACGACAACAACCGGTGGCAACCCATTAGCTTGCGCCGCCGCGATTGCCGCAATCAACGTGACGCTGGAAGAGGGCATTGTCGAGCAAGCGGCTGAGAAGGGCGAGTACTTCATTGCGCGACTGAAAGAGATTGCCGCACGTCATCCCGATGTGTACACCGGCATCACGGGTAAAGGCTTGTTGATTGGGCAGCACTTTGTGAATGACGATATTGGCTACGCTGTCGCCTCTGGCCTCTTCCAGCGCGGTGTCCTCATCTCCGGTACGCTTAACAACTCGCAGGTTATTCGCGTTGAGCCGCCATTGGTCATCACACGCGAAGAGATTGACACAATTCTCAATCGTCTGGAAGATACGCTGCACGAACTGCATGCCAGCGTCTCCACACCTTCTGTAGCGGTTGCCGGTACACTAAATACGCTGGTGCAAGATAGTTCTGATACGACATCCGCCGTCGCATAGTTTGCAGGCTTATCCTCTATGTTGCGTCTGCAATGCTATTGGCAAGATATTATCCGGCATTATTGCAGACGCAATATAGAGCATGGCCTTCATATTTAAGGAGCGAATTCTGTGCATATAATCGTTCTTGGCGGCGCAGGTGCGATGGGACGTGTCACGGTGCGTACTCTGACTGAATACGACGATATCGAGCAGATCACATTGGCCGATTATTCCGAGGAACACGCCCATGAGGTTGCTACATCACTGCATAGCCCGAAAATAGTGGTGAAGCAGATTGATGTGACCGATGAAGCGAAGTTGGCTCAACTGCTGCGCGGTGCCGATGTCGTGTTGAGCGCGGTGGATTATGTCTACAATCTGCCGGTGTTGAAAGCATGTATTCGAGAGCGCGTGCATTATGCCGATCTGGGTGGCCTGTTTCACATGTCGCGCACGCTGATGGCTCTGCATGATGAGGCTAAAGCAGCTGGCATCACCGCTGTACTGGGTATGGGTGGTACGCCTGGCATCACCAACATGCTTGCACGTATGGCCGTTGATCGGCTTGAGCGTGTAGAGAGTATCAAGGTGCAATTGGGCTGTAGCGATAGCACACCAACGACCGCGCCATTGGTCGCGCCCTACTCCATCCGCACCATTCTGGATGAGTTCACCAAAGAGCCACAGGTCTTTCAGGATGGTCAGTGGTACGCGCAAGCGCCGCTGAGTGGGCAGGAAGAGATTGATTTTCCGGCACCAGTCGGACGCGCCAGTGCCATCTACTCGCTACATTCTGAATGCGCGACCTTCCCGGTCTCGTTTCAAGCAAAAGGCATCCAGCGTGTCTCGTTCAAGATTGCCTTCCCCGGCGATTTCATGAGCAAGCTCAAATTTCTGGTTGATCTCGGTTTTGGCAGCAGCGAACCGCTTACTGTGCGTGGCGTGAAGGTTGCGCCGCGTGAGATGCTGGCAACATTGCTGGAACGTTTTCCGGCGGAAGATGCGGAGCCGCGGGATTGCGATGTGCTACGTATCGTTGCCGTTGGCGAGCGTAATGGGCAACATCAGCAGATCATCAATCAGATTATCGTCCAGCCTTATCAACGTTGGGGCATCAGCGCGGGAGCCTTCGATACCGGTATGCCGCTCGGCGTTGTGGGTGCCATGCTTGCTCGTGGTGAGATCAGTGAGCGCGGCGCAATAGGGCCGGAATTGTGTGTTCCCGTTGCGCCCTTCTTCCGCGCTCTCGAAGAGTATGGCTTGCATGTCGAAACGAATATAACCATTCTGGATGTGATAAAATAGAAGTAGGAATCCGTCTGTTGGTAAGATATTCGTAGCTATTTCCCCTTGTCTGTGCGAATAAAGAAGAAAACAGGCGGATTGTTATACGAAAAGGTATTTTCTAGTCATGTGAAAGGGGCGACATATGAGCGATCATAAACTGCTCATCAATGGCGAACTGGTCAGCAGCAGCACAGGTAAGACCTATAGCGACATCAATCCCGCGACCGGTGAGGTTCTCGCGGAGATACCCGAAACCACGCTCGACGATATGAACCGCGCCGTCGCGGCAGCACGCGCGGCCTTTGACGATGGTCGCTGGTCTGCTCAGCCACATGGCACGCGCTCAGCGATCATGGAGAAGCTAGCCTCGCTGATCGAAGAGAACTTGAGCGAACTGGCAACTCTCGAATCGCAAGATACCGGCAAACCGATTAAGCTAGCCCGCGATAGTGATCTACCCTTCGCAGTTGACAACCTGCGCTTCTTCGCTGGAGCGGCCCGTCACTTGGCGGGTAGCGCGTCTAGCGAGTACACGGGAGGGCATACCAGCATCATTCGCCGCGAACCGGTGGGCGTCGTGGCCTCGGTTGCACCCTGGAACTATCCTCTTATGATGGCGATGTGGAAGCTTGGTCCGGCTCTGGCAGCTGGCAATACCGTCATTTTCAAGCCATCGCCGGAGACGCCCCTGACCGCGCTCAGGCTTGGCGAACTGGCACTGGAAGCGGGTATACCGGCGGGCGTTCTCAATATTATCGCCGATGGTCCCGAAATCGCGCCCAGCCTGGTCAGCCATAAAGATGTCAATATGGTTTCGATTACCGGCAGCACACGCAGTGGCAAGTATGTTATGCGGGCGGCGGCTGACACGATCAAGCATGTCCACCTGGAACTGGGCGGCAAGGCTCCCTTTATCGTCTACGAAGATGCCGATATCGAGGCGGCGGCCAACGGTGCGGTTGTCGGTGGCTACGTTAACTGTGGACAGGACTGCACCGCCGCCACGCGCATCTATGTGCATGACAGTGTCTATGATGCCTTCATGCAGTCGTTTCTGGATAAAGTGAAGCAGATTCGCGTCGGCGATCCCAGTAGCGAAAGCACCGATATGGGGTCATTGATCTCTGGACGACAACGCGACCGCGTGGAAGGCTTTGTCGAGCGGGCGCTGCGTGATGGAGCCAATATTCTACTTGGCGGCAGACGTGCCAGCATCAGCGGTTTCGAGAAAGGCTTTTTCTTCGAGCCAACTGTGATCGCCGAGGAGCGCAACGATGCCGAGATTATGCAGAACGAGGTTTTCGGCCCTGTCGTGGTGGTGAGCCGCTTCAAGACGGAGGAAGAGGCACTGGCGAAGGCCAATGGTGTCGTCTATGTTCTGGCCGCTTCGGTCTGGACACGCGATGTCTTCAAGGCTATGCGTGCCGGTAACACGCTCAAATTTGGCACTGTCTGGGTCAACGACCACCTGCCGCTAACCTCTGAGATGCCGCATGGTGGCTATAAAGAGAGCGGCATTGGCAAAGATATGTCAATGTACTCATTCGAGGA
>JAJZEJ010000627.1 GCA_021828635.1 Chloroflexota bacterium | reverse complement strand
TCTACTGAACTCGCCAGCTGTTCGCGTAGCTGCCGCGCCGCACGGTTCTCTCGTACAACACGCCCTGCATCGTCTACCACCATTACACCATCTGAGATACTTTCAAAGATCGCGCCAAGCTCCTGCGCCCGCATCTCAAGCGAACGGTAGAGGCGCGTGTTATCAAGAGCCACTGCTGCCTGCGCCGCCAGACCGACCAGCAATGCTTCATCCTCTTGCGTAAAACGTCCCGGCTTTTCATGCCCTAACAGCAAACCGCCCATGACCTCGTTTGAACGCTCTAAGAGTGGCGCACCCAGAAAGCTACGCACAATGGGATGACCGCGCGGGATACCCATCGACTGCAATGCTTCTGATGGAAGTTTCCCATGAGCATAGGCAAAGGCGCTCTCATGGGCCACGTTGCGACTCTCCATATTTGATTGTTGAGTGGCTTTCTCAGCCAGTTGTGCTAGAGCATCATCTACCAGCACAGAGACACCATAACGGAAGATAGGGGCCAGTAATCCTTCTCCACCCAGCGACATCCGCTGGAAAAGCGCCTCTTGCTCCTGTGAGACGCCAACAACCGCGGCCAGAGAGAACAGATTGCCTTCCGCTGGAACTGTCGGTTGTCCAAACTCATCCTTTGGACGTAAGGTGAACGCGGCAAAGCTTGCCCCTGTCAGCTCACAAGCCGTCTCGGCTATCATGTGCAGCAACCTCTGCTCGTCCCGCTCCTTCATTAACGCGACACCCACCTGACTGAGGGCCGCGAACCGTTCTGTGATTGAAAGTTGTTTCCTCACCTATTGTGCCTCATGCCTGGAAAAAAGGATATGTATCATTTGTGATGTGTAGGGACCGATTGATCGCGTCCGTAAAAAAATATCTCTATAGAGAGATAGCATCATTGCCATGCTAGAAGAAAGCCTCTCCTGTATCGTATCATACTTCCAGGGCTTTTGTGATGGAATTGTGATACAAGGATGCACACTGTGCTTTCTTTGTGACATACGCACCCCTATAATGAGAGCATAGCCGGTGGAACGCCACCACTATGATAGCAGACCCATGATAACAGGCAGGTATGAGGAAAGCAATGGTAGCACAGGATGAACCTTCCGTTGAAAGCATGCAAGATAGTGGGCTATTGGCGGATCAGCGTGCTGTTCGAGCAATGGAATCACTCAAGGCTGAACTGCTCGCAACCGTTAGCCACGAATTGCGTAGTCCACTGGCGGCCATCAAAGGGTATGCAGCAACCCTGCTACGCTATGAAGACCGCCTATCGGGCGAGGATCGCCACGAGTTTCTTGTCGCAATCAATGAAGCCAGTGACCGCCTGGAACGGGCGATAATGCGCCTGCTAGAGATGTCACAGCTAGATACTGGTAACATTCCCCTCAAGCATAGTGACGTTGATTTAGGCTACCTGGCCCGTGAAGCTATCATAGCGATACAACAACGCTGTGAGGAACACAGCATGTTTCCATTACAGCATAAAGGTTCCTTGCATTTGAACAAACATCATCCCACCTTTCTGCTCTCTATAGAGGATGCCCTGGCTCATACCACTGAAGACGCATTGATTATGCATGCCGACCGCCATCTTCTGCGTGAGCTATTCGATAATCTGCTGGAAAATGCTGTCTTGTATTCACCAGAAGACGGGCGTATAGATATAACGCTACGTCCATTGTCTCTCGCCGATGAGCGGAGTCAACAATTATTGGCAGGGCGAGCAAAAGAGGTTTCTCAGTTACGCTTGTCACAGCAGCAAGATCAGCAATGTGCCTATATACAGATACACGATGATGGTATCGGCATCTCACAAACACAGTTGGAACGCATTTTTGAGCGTTTTCACCGCGTCGATACGCGCCTGACACGTGAAATCAATGGGTTGGGCCTGGGACTTGCCATCTGTAAGCGCGTTGTCGAACTGCATGATGGTTTGATCTGGGCCACGAGCCAGCCTGGACAGGGCAGCACCTTCCATGTCTTATTGCCAATCGGTGGGAGCATCTCAGCATCCCTATAAATTTCTTATAGCCTTTCATTAAGGAGTACATGTTTCATGCCAGCCAGAAAGATCACTATTTTAACCGCAGACGATGATCCGCAGTTGTTACGCCTGGTAGCACGTAACCTGCAATTTGAGGGCTACGAGGTCATCACCGCCAGCGATGGTCAGCAGGCATTAGAGGAGATCGAGAGTCACACACTTGACCTCGCGTTGCTGGATGTTATGATGGTTTTACGGTTTGCCAGCGTGTGCGTGAGTTCTCAGCTGTTCCGATTATCATTGTCACCGCCCGTGGACAGGACCAGGACAAAGTGCGCGGCCTTGATCTGGGTGCTGATGACTATCTGACCAAACCGTTTAGCATCGATGAGTTGCTGGCTCGCGTGCGTGCCGTTTTGCGTCGCGCCCAGTTTGTGAACAATGAGCAGCAAGCAACGCGCAGTGTCGTCACCATCGGCGAGCTGACCATCGATTATACGCAGCACGCGGTAACATTGGCGGACAAAGAAATCATATTAACACCCATTGAATATCGCATTCTCGCCTATCTAGCCCAAAATGCCGGACGTGTCGTCACGCAAGACCTGTTGCTAGAGCATGTCTGGGGTAGTGAATATACCGGTGAGAGCCATATGCTCCAGGTCAACGTCAATCGCCTGCGCCGCAAGTTGGAGCCAACTCCGATCCATCCACGTTACATCCTGACCAAAGTTGGCGTTGGCTACCAGCTAGCCATTTCATAACCGACGTGACCATTCACACGCTACCGGAGAAGAGGAAACGATGGGAGGTTTATATTCCCATGTGTGGTGTTATTTGGAAGATATAGATTTTGGATGTACATATTTAATTTTCAAAAATAGATACGTATGTGGTAAAGTAGGAGGTATGAAGATTGACAACCTGTGACAAACTGTCACGGGTTGCGAGATAAGAGAAGGGTACAACGTATGGACCTGGGTACCTTGTCTGGCTTGATTGGTACTATTGTTGGGATTGCGGCCCTTGTCCTGGCATATTGGATTTACAGACAACAGACCAGCAAGATAGCTGCGTATAGGGTTATTCCTGACTCACAGGAATACAAGTACCTGAAAGATATTCTGACCAAAAGAGGTGAAAAACTCCTTCTTCTCAAGCTACAGAATATCGGAAGCCTTCCCATAACGAAAGAAGATTTCTACGATGGGAATCCCATCGTCTTTGAATTTGGCAAAGGGACTGAGATACGGCAGGTCGAAGTCCTGGAAACGGATCCTCAAAGTATAGAGGACGAGGTCAAAGCAAAACTTCAGTTTAATGCTGAAAAACTGACCATTGCTCCCCTACTGCTTAACAAATACACCTTTATCAAGCTGAAAGTCATCATCGCCAGGTTTAATGGCGAAGTTAGCACAGGGAAAATGCAAATTATCGGTGGTAAGATCGTAAATTTCGATGATACATTCTTTGGTAAAATCGTTCTGAATCCTCAGAAAAAACCCTTGATAGGGCTGATTCACGAATTGCTTCCTTTTATCTTACTGGGTTGTGTCCTTCTTATACCATTTTTAGCGGACTATTTAGAGATACATCTCGTTGCGAGCGTTCTTGGCATCTCTTTCAGTACCTTTGCAAATACGGATATAGGTGGGATGGTTGTCATTGTGGGGCTTTTCATAAGCTTTTATTATTCTTTTAAAATCTTTGGGCCTCTTTTTGAGTACAAATCCTTTTTTAATGATAAGAGTAAGATAAAACTATTTTAACGTGGACTACTGCCGCTTCTTGCACCACTATCAAGCTTTAAAATAAGCTCATCAACCACTTTACGGGCTATGACAACCTCGCTCGCTGTGGCCCGGCTAGGAGTTGGATTGGCATGAACCTCGATGTGACTGAATATGAACGTGCCAGCTATCCTGTTCACAGGCATTACTTTCCGCGCTCCTCAAGGCAAAACTTTTGCTGATGGTCTGTGCGCACGCGATGAAGTAATCCCTACTACTTTGCCAATTCGATGTGACACATGGCACCCACTAGGGGTGTCACTACATCAAGTCTCGCCGCAGGCGATACCATACGTGTAGCAACATCCACTAGAGGTGTATGCATCCTTTACGGCAGTGTGGGGAGCCAGACCTGCATTGGTCCCACTTCACGGTTGGCCCAGGCATAGTAGGGAATGGCTGTGATGCGCACTGGCTTATACGCTGGCTGTGCCTGATTGTCATCATACGTTCGATAGAGTTGCTCATCCCAGATATCGTTGATAGCAGCGAGCGCCTCAGTCTGCGCGACGACGATGCCCCCCAATAGGTGCGCCTTTGGCACGATTTCCCAGTTAAGCTCGCGTGGTAAGACAATATCCCAGACATCTACGTCGGGATGATCGGCCTGCTCAAGACAGTAGACGAGTGGGCCACGCATGAGAGCGCCACGGTTGCGATTGTTGGTGACGTGGGGATGACTCTCTAGCAGGCGCATAGGCATGGGCAGTGTGAGGCGCACGACATCGCCCGCTTGCCACACACGTTGCACGGCTAGATAGCTACCAGATACAACAGGCGTGGTCAGTGGTGCATCGTTGACCAACACGGTGGCA
>JAJZEJ010000269.1 GCA_021828635.1 Chloroflexota bacterium | reverse complement strand
GCAGGCTCCTCCACACTTTCAGCAAAGCAGTATTCTACGAGCAGAGAGTTTGGCAGGCCAGGAGCTTGGTTCATTTTCGCAAGATACCACGTCGAGTGACATCAGCCCCATCCCTGGTTGCATCATCGGTCAGGATGCGCTGGAGCCTGTATTACGCGCCAAAGCTGAGGAGTTGGGCGGCGACATGCGTTTCCAGACCGAACTGGTCTCGTTTGAGCAGGATGCCACGGGAGTGAGTGCCGTTATTCGAGATTGCGCGAACGGAACCGAACGTTCTGTACGCGCACGCTACCTGATTGCCGCTGATGGCAATCGTAGCACGATTCGTCAGCATCTTGGCATAAAGACCTATGGGCCTGGTGTCTTTGGACATAATCTGAGTATTCTCTTTTCTGCCGATGTGCAAGCGCCACTACGGGGGCGGCGTATTGCGGTCTGTTTTATACACAATTCCTCTGTTCGTCAGGGGACATCGCTCGTTTTTGCTCGCAATGGTCAGGGTTTTGCGTTGTTTACTCCCTATGATCCGGCTGCGGGTGAGCGGGAGGAAGATTTTGCTGGAGAACGTGGTATAGCCCTGGTGCGTAGCGCAGTTGGCATACCCAACTTGCCTGTTGAGATTAGTCATGTGCGGGCGTGGGAGGTCGCGGCCTGGGCTGCTGAGCGTTTTCAGCATGACAATATCTTCCTGGTGGGCGATGCGGCGCATGTGACGCCACCTGCCGGAGCCTTTGGCGCGAACACAGGGATCGCTGACGCCTATAACCTGGCCTGGAAACTGGCATTCGTTCTCAATGGTCACGCCCACCCTTCCCTACTGAAAACCTATACAGAGGAACGGCAACCCGTCGCTCGCTATACGGCAGAGCAATCCTTCTATATGTTCTCGCTCTCCTCTTCGTCACCTGAAGCGAAGAAAAATGCCACTCTGATTCTGCCCTATAATGCAGTGGCCTTCGGCTATCGCTATCATTCGGCAACCATTCCATCCGAGCGCGAAGATCATACTTGGTATGAGGATCCATATCATCCCACAGGAGAGCCGGGAACACATGCCGCGCATGTGGTTTTGGAACAGGATGGACGCCATCTCTCTACACTTGATCTATTCGGCAAAGCTCCTGTTCTGCTGCTCCCACCAGATGGACAGGTCTGGAGTGAGGCGGCATGCAACGTTGCACGCCGATTAGCGATACCATTGGCGATCTACTATATTGGTAGCCGTGCAGGCTTTGGCGATGTCCATCAGCGATTTCAGGAAGCTTATGGTGTGCGCCCCAATGGAGCAGTTCTTGTGCGGCCTGACGGCTTTATTGCGTGGCGCTCTAAGACCGCTACGGCACAGCCTGAACATGAACTTGATCAGGCATTGTCGATGTTATTGGGCTGGTCAGGCCAGCAAGGTGTGATTCATCACACCCCTACGGAAGATGTGGACGGCATAGTTATTATGCAGCACGCATAGAAATATGCAGAGAGGAAATTTATATGGTCATCAAACATAAACTCTTCAATACCTTCGATGCCGCTTATGTAGATGAGGGCGTCGGGCCGTGGGATATCGATCATCCACAACAAGCATTTGTAGAGCTGGTGCAAGCGGGCAGAATACAGGGAACCGTTCTTGACGCAGGTTGTGGAACAGGCGAACACGCTCTCTATATCGCGCAACACGGATACGCCGTACAGGGCATTGATATCGCCTCTCTCGCTATCAAAAAGGCGCAAGAGAAAGCGCAGGAGCGTGGAATAGCGGCACAGTTTCGCGTTTTTGATGCGCTCGCGCTACACACATTAGGAGAAACCTTTGATACTGTGATTGATAGTGGCTTGCTCCATAACTTCTCTGATGAAGAACGAGAACAGTTCATCAAAGGTCTGACCAGCATTATGAAGCCCGGTGGAACGTATTTCGTGCTGTGCTTTAGCGTCACACTCCCTCATGGTTTTGGACCACGTGGCATAACACAGACAGATTTACAAGCTCTCTTCCGTGAAGGATGGCATATTAACTCAATTGAAGCCAGTTCCTTCGAGTTGAACGGCACAGAATATAAGCCATCCGCCTGGCTAGCAGCAATCACCTACACCGGCGAACAGAGAGGAGCGCACGAAGCATGAATACCATAGAGTCCGCGTATGATGAGACGACACCTGTGCTGATCGTGGGTGGCAGCCTCGTTGGTCTCTCCACGGCGCTCTTTCTTGCCTGGCATGGCATTCCTGCCCTGCTGGTGGAGCGTCATGCTGACATCTCCCCACATCCGCGTGCCTTCAACTTTAACATGCGCACAATGGAGCTTTTTCGTTCAGTTGGGGCCGAAGCAGCCATTCGTCAGGCCGAGCCGCCAGAATACCGCAACAGCAGTGTGTTACAGGCTGAGAGTCTGGCCGGTAAAGAACTGCATTGGATTAGTCAGGATACGACTGCTAGTGAATTGAGTCATGTGCAAGGCAGCCTCACAGGTCAGGATGTGATGGAACCGATTTTGCGTGCGCGTGCAGAGGAATTAGGTTGTGACTTGCGCTTCCATACCGAACTGGTCTCGTTTGCGCAAGACACAAGCGGGGTTAGCGCACTGATATGCGATAGGACGAGCGGCACGGAGTACACGGTACGCGCTCGCTATCTGATTGCCGCTGATGGTCATCGCGGTACCATTCGTCAGCAACTTGGTATCGGAGTTCAAGGGCCGGGAGTGCAGGGACACCAGATAAGCCTGCTCTTTTCGGCGAATATTGCCGAGGCGCTACGGGGACGACGTATTGCTATCTGCTTCGTTAACAATCCCATCATTCAAGGCGGAACGCTGATCCTTGCCAGAGGAGAGGGGCGCGGTTATAGCCTGTATGCCCATTACCACCCGGAGCAGGGCGAGCAGGAAGAAGATTTTATGAAGGAGCGCGGCATAGCCCTGGTGCGTGGCGCTCTTGGCATCGCTGATCTACCCATCGAGATCAGCAATGTGACTCCCTGGGAGGTTGCCGCATGGACCGCTGAGCGTTTTCAGCATGACAATATCTTCCTGGTGGGCGATGCGGCGCATGTGACGCCACCTGCCGGAGCCTTTGGCGCGAACACAGGGATCGCTGACGCCTATAACCTGGCCTGGAAACTGGCGTTCGTCCTCAACGGTCACGCCCACCCATCCCTACTGAAAACCTATACGGAGGAGCGGCAACCCGTCGCTCAATTTACGGTCGAGCAGGCTTTTTCGATGTTTGCACGCTTTGCCTCACCTACCATGCGCAAGCAGGCCGCACCCATTGTAGACTATGCAGCAGTTGCTTTTGGCTATCGCTATCATTCGGCTACGTTGCCTTTCGACATTGAAGAACCCGCTCACTACGAGAATCCCCATCAGCCGAGTGGGCATCCAGGAACGCACGCGGCACACGTATGGCTGGAGCGAGAGGGCAAGCTATACTCAACACTTGATCTGTTTGGTCGGCACTGCGTTCTGCTTGCTGGCGCAGAAGGCGGGGGCTGGTGTAAGGCCGCGCAACGCCTAGCCGAGCGACTTAACCATCCACTAGATGTCTACCAGATCGGGCAAGAAGGCGATTTAGCGGATCCCTCCGGCCAATTTCTCGCAGCTTACAATATCAACGCCAGTGGAGCGGTCCTTGTGCGCCCTGATGGCTTCATCGGGTGGCGCTCAGCACGGACCGATCCATGCTCAGAGCGCGTGCTTGAAAGAGGTCTGATGACGATGTTGAGCTACCCTGCCCGGCAAGCATATCTGGATGATGTGGCCTGAATATGCACAGTGATGGCCTTCTATCTGTAGTATCTATTATAAAGTATGGGTAGAAGGCCATCACGAGCCGCATATGAGTCTTCATTAGAAGTGGGATTTTTGTAAAAAGAGCATGGCCTCAGCCCTGGAATGCACATGGAGCTTCTCATAGATGGTTGTGAGATACTTTTCAATAGTTTTTTCTTTGAGGCCAAGCATAGAGGCGATGCGGAAGTTCGATTCGCCATATTTGAGGCGGCCAAGCACCTGTATTTCGCGCTCAGTCAAACAACCAGCGATGCCTGGCAACGTGTTGGGCTGTATGGTACGCAGGCGTGAACTCAAGAAAATATGTCCGCGTGCGGCGGCTCTGAGCGCCTGCTCCAGGTCTTGCTCAGCAGCATGCTCATCCAGCAGGCCATGTACTCCCTGAGCCAGGAGTGTATGGATAAGTTGGAGATGAAGGTTGTGCTGTATCAAGATGATACCACAGGCTGCCTGCTGCTCACGCAACATTTTCACAATACTAAAGCAATCAACGAGCGAGATTGATGGTCCTAAGATAAGTGTGCAATCAGATATTATATCTCTTGCACTATATATATCACAAATAGTATGGATATTTGAGATAATACAAGTGCGAGGAAATGTTACAATAATGCGTTGCAATGCCAGACGTATGAGAGTATGCTCATCTACCAGAATAACTTGCTGAACCTGCTCTTGAGCAAAACAACTACTCATAGTATATCCCTTACTGCCGTTAAAGTTTCTTACATATTGCACCATATGTTTGAGCCTCCTTTGTATCTATCGCATCATGCCTCTCTCACTGAAAGACAGGGCTTATGC
>JAJZEJ010000399.1 GCA_021828635.1 Chloroflexota bacterium | reverse complement strand
CTTTTTTTATCAAATAGATAATGACCATTACCAGCGCAATCAAAATTGTTACCTGCAATGCGATCATCGCATCAATGGAGATCGCAAGATTGGTGAGCATCTGTGTGGTCATTGCCTCGCTACCGCCCGATCTGCCGCACGGTACCAGCCATTTATCCTGTGGCAGAGATGGCCCACCCCGCTGGCGAGAAGCCAGTCCCAACTCTCTATACGATGCCCGTAAAGCGGATCCATGACGAGTACGCCATCATCACCTTTATCCTCAAGTACCACTAGGGCGTGGCCGTACCCTGGTGTGCGCTTTACGCTAGCCAATCCGAGGTATCCCGCGGCCAGATAAGACTCTACCCAGGAGCGTTGCGCGGGACCAAGCCAAAAACGCTGCCACTCAAGCTCACCGTGGCGATATTGCCAGTAGTGGATTGTCACGTCTCCGAATTCACCGGGGTAACAGTACTCCTGTAATCGACGCTCTTGTCGGAATTGTTGTACCTGCTCAGGTGTGACATCGGGATGGCCCAGACAGCGGCAGAGATACGCGACGCTATAGAGGACGCAGCCGTCATGGGGATCAGGTTGCAGGAGTGGCGCTGGCCAGCGTGTATGATCCATCACTTAGATTTCCTTGAGGATCTGGAGGAGCTTTGTCGTTACCTCCTGTTTCACCTGCATTTTGGCAATGGCAGTGCTGACATCGGTAGTGTGGGGTTGCACATCCAGCACGCCTTTGATCTGCCTGATAGCCGCGACGGTGGACTCAGCGTCGTCATCACGTATGCTGCGATCAAGAACCACGAGGAAGGCGTCGTATCTGTCGGTCATCTTAGCGTTCCTTCTGTTGAGCTGTTTGTTTAGCAGCAGAACTGCGTTCAATCATGCGTAGTATGGCGTGAAAGGTCAGTAAGCAGGGAAGAGATAGTATGATTGCCTTGGTGAACCAGACAGCAAATTCAATCCAGCCGATGCCAACATAGCTCCTGATCAATTCTGCATTGGCACGCGCCTTCTCTGCGATGTGTTTGTCGTCATCATCCTTACTCTGTAGCAATTCCTGACTCGGCTTTATGGCGACATCTTGCACCAGTTTAACCGTGGTGAGTCCCGATTGGACCCAGTTGTTGAAAGCTTTCAACCAGGGAACTACTTCAAAAAACCATTGGACAACAGCACCAATATCAATATGCATTTTCTAACATCCTCCTCTATCTCAATGGGGTTCAGCATGAACGTGAATTTGCTGTGATTATACTCCCATCGCTCTGCATGTACAACAAAACAGAACCTTTCAGGTGGGTACATTACCGGTTTGTGCATTGACGGTGAGTGCTATAGTAGAGATGCAAGTGTGGCGAAAGAGGTCGGCACTGAGGTCTACCGGGGTAGGGCAGGGTTGCGAAAGCAGATGACCGCCGTAAGGACTGGCTAACGACCAGCACCTGCTTGAAACCCGGTAAACTATGCGTGGTGCAACTCCACGTCACTTGCATTTCGGGCGAAATGATACCAGACGGGAGTCGAGAGACGGAAGAGGCCCGCGTGCCTAGTCTAAGCCATTGTGCCGTGGCACGGCGACGCCAGAGGCAACTGCACAGCCAGTGCATCGATAAGCCCTCTGGCATTCGTTTTGTCATGCGATAGAGAAGATCAAGAGATTACTGCGCTACTTCAATCAGCTTTAACAGCTGATTGAAGTAGCGAATGGAGCCAAGTAGCAGCATCCCTGTTTCTTCGTAGCTGAACATTGCCTCGTCTTCGTCAGCATCTTCGTTGTGCATGGCATAATTGCGGCGATCACAGAGCCGATCTGCGTGGTCCCGAAACACCTGTCGCTCGGCTTTGTTGCCGAAGATAAGCTTGAGTTCGTTATCATAATGACCAGTGATGACTGACCATGACTCTTTGATAAGAGTAGTGATACTTGGTGCATACTGATTGAGCAACTTGCCCACTTCATTGCTAACAGAAGGCTTTTTGTCGTATATCAGGCGAGCTAGATGCATCCAAAGACTTTCGGAAGCCGCTCCGACTGACATGATAGCACTGAGATAGAGGCCAACACGATACGCCTCGATACATTCATGTAGGCAGCGTTTGGCACGAGAAGGAAGCTTGCCCTGTTCCAAGCAAGAAATGTAGACAGAGGTGCTAGCAAGGCGATATCGTTGCTCTCCGCGGTAAGGTGCAGCTAAGCGATAGAAGATATGAATTGATGGAACCTGTATACTCTCTTGCTCTATGTGATTAGTAGGTTGCCCTACGGTAATTAATCTTTTAGGAACATTCTGCTCTTGCCCTCCATAAGATATCAGTGTACCTTGAGCATGGAGCGAAAGCAATGCCTCTCTTCCTGCTCGTTCAGCGCGTATCCTTGTAAGGGGAGCTTCGAGGGAGGCGTAGCCTGCTGGGATAGGATCAGGTGAGGAAAATTCGTTTAACATATATTCAAACTGTGATGCAAGCTGACTACCAGCAAGAGGTTCCCCTGCAATATGTGCTGCATGTGTTACCATATGTTCCAGAATAGTTCTTTTGGCTATTTCGACGTGAAGCTGAGTAGGTTGAGTGTGCAAACGGAGATATGTTTGTAAATCTTGGTCAGACATTTTTTAATGCACTTCCTTCTATGTTTACCACACATCTGTGAAACTGGCGGCATTGCCTCATAATGAATCAAACAACCTTGACAATTCTTTCTCACATTTCTCACAAAAATCAGCGAGTAGATTACTTTCCTGTGAAAAGATGATGTGACGGCTTTTCTCGGTGAAGTGATTATTTCGATCTCGTACAGTGTTAATGATCGTTGCAGTTTTTGATAAATCGAGAAGTTTTTGCAAAAGGTTGCTCTGAGGGGGAATAAGATCGCATATATCGGCAATGAGGGATTCAAACTCTGTTATCTCATATCGTAGATACTGCGCAAGTTCGTTTTCCCATTCGTAGCCAGATTTTAACTGCATCTCTCTCAGCATTTTAAACTGAGCAATTTTTAAGCGTAAGAGTCTGACTTTTTGCAGACGACCTTCTGTATACAACATCTGATCTCTCACTTCATGCCAATTCATCTGTTCAGCTTTCCCAGTATTTGCCCTTCGATAGAATATTCCGTTAAGCATGTGGGGTCTTAGTGGGCTTAAAGGCACATAAACGACAAGGATTCCACACTCGCTTTTATCAGGGAGATCAATAAGTGTATCAGGATAGATACAAGGCACGCTCCTCTGGATACTAGCAATCTTGTCACCGAACTGTTTCAGGTATTCGGGCGATTTTGGAATGCCCGCAATCAGTTGTTCTGGTGTAAGATGGGGGTGGCGTGTAGCATCTTTTACCCCAAAGATAATGTAGCCTCCGTCAGTGTTTGCCATGCTGCAAACAGTATGCCGAATACTCTCGTTGAGTTTTTCTTTCTCTGTACTGCTGCCCGTGCCATTCAGTATTCCCTTAAAATCATATGCTCCTGGTTCGGCATCATGTTGAGTAACAAGGGCATAAATCGTGTCATAATTCCACTCGTTGAGATCAGTTGGTAGCTTCATCCTTGCTTCCCTTGTATAAATTGTTTACGCTAATCTATTGGATAGTCAGTAGGATCAGGGATAGGATACGCTGGAAATGACCTTTTTTGATATTCACCATTGATGAGTTCTGTGCCTTCCACCATTCCTCGTGGCGATTGTTTCCAATCGTAGAAGCCTATTTCTGCTGCTTGTTGCAAAAGCTCACTATGGCGATATTGCTTCAATGTTTTTCTCATTGGATCCTCGTAGCGAGGGAGGTGTTCATCATAGATAGCATGTTCTAATCTGTCCTTCATATAGATTGTCCATCTGATTGGTGTACTTGTGCTAACCGTCAGACGCTGTGCTACTATTTGTGCTCCATCTGTTGGCCTTTGAGCTGATATGTTTGTATAATGAGCAAGTTCTTCGCCACGAACAATATTCTTCCAAACCTGTTCTGTCTGGGGAGTGTGAAGCTTTTCAAGCTTGCCGAGTTGTGCCTCAAAAAGACGAAGAGCTGGATCATGGATTGCAACCAGCAAGTCTACCACCTCTTGCCCATCTGCCTCAATTTCATGATGCTCCAACTTATTTCTTAGCTTACCCAATTTCTTGAGGCTGTCTAATAGTGGTTCATCAAGTTCTGCTGGCTTGATAAGTGCCTCGACGCGCTCGATGGCTACCTCGTAAGATACTGTTCGGGGCGGATTATCTATAGAGAAGATACTTATACCCCTTTTATCTGCGTCCTTTTGTTTACGCACTAAATCCTTCAGCTCTTCAAAAATTAAGTATTGGTTATGAAGAATCAGGATTTCTTTCATGAGCAGTTCGACAGCATGATGAAGAAACATGACCGCATCTTTGAGTGTTAGGGAATCTTCATCCTCGTTGTACGTCTTATAGGCATCAATTGCCTTTTTGAAAGAATGTTCTCCATTCTCTCGCATCGTGATTTTGAAGTTTTTGTCTGCCATTATCATTCTCCATAGACTTGTAACACGTAGCTGTGCATATAACGCGACAATGCGCTCTGGGGGGCAACTGTCTGATGTCAGGCGGCAGCCGTCCCGCTGCGGTGCCGATGCTG
>JAJZEJ010000565.1 GCA_021828635.1 Chloroflexota bacterium | reverse complement strand
AACCTGCACGCTGGCATCCGCGCCGCCGAAAGCAATGGCTGTGCTATCCGGCGACCAGACGATAGCATGGATCGTGCCGCCATTGTAGCCATAGGTGCCAAATTCCTGTCCCGTCGCCGCATTCAGCACAATCGCGTTGCCATTACCCCCAAGCGCGAGATAGCGACCATCAGGCGACCACGCCACACTGTTCCAGGGCGCGGGCGCACCCTTGATCGGAAGTGTGCCATAACGATAGAGCATGCGACCCGTGGTCGTACTCCAGACTTGCACACTCCCATCACCGCTAGCCGAGGCCATGTGCGTACCATCGGGCGACCATGCGATGCTAAACACCGCGTCACTGTGGCCCGTATAGGTCAGCAACAATTTTCCACTGGCAACATTCCAAATATACACGTGGTGATCCAGGCTGCCCGCAGCGATCTCCTGTCCATCAGGCGACCACGCCACGCAGAAGGCAGCTTGCGCCAACCGATAGACATGCTGAGTCGCGCCAGTAGTAGCATTCCAGATGCGCACCGTGTCATCGCCACTGCTAGAAGCAATCCAACGGCCATCAGGCGACCAGGAGACACCCGTAACATAATCGCTCTGTCCATGATAGGTCAGGTGTGGCGGCGGATTGACAAAGTGTGTGACAAACGCTGCGTCATTCTGCACACTAGTAAACGAGAAAAAGATCAACAGGATAAAAAGGATGATACCCAGAATGAGCAGTAAACGCCGTACACGCGGGTGCGAGGGCGGTCGATCTTTCAATTCGCGTAAGGTGTAAGACATACGGGTTGACTCCTCGCTCAAATAAGCACAACTTCACCGGTCCGCTGTTTTGTCATGTAATTCACATCCTTATACCGGTATGCCCTTGTAAGGCTCGTACCTTCCACTTTCCACAGACGTTCTTAAACGGAACCATCATATTATATGGTACTATATCAGGAGCGGAAAAGAATGTGTTGAGAAGAAAGAGAGCGTGAAACGAAAACCCTGATGCAATCTGAACATCCATCGTTTCCTCTCGTCGGAATCGGTGCGTCAGCAGGCGGATTAGAAGCGTTCATGCAATTGCTACGCGGCATACCCGTTGATACAGGCATGGCCTATATCCTCGTGCAACATATGGTTCCTACACAAAAAAGCCTTCTTTCCACACTCCTGAAGCGTGCAACGCCGCTGCCTGTGGACGAGGTATGGGATGGCTTGCTGGTCGAACCAAACCATGTGTATGTGATTGCCCCCAACACTGATATGACGATTGAAGCATCAGGAATACTCAGGCTCTCTCCACGAACCTCCCAGGATGGGCAACATCTCTCCATTAATACCTTCTTTTATTCGCTCGCTGATGTCTATCGAGAACAGGCTATCGGCGTGCTTCTTTCGGGAACAGCCAGTGATGGAACCCAGGGATTACAGGCCATCAAGGCCAGAGGCGGAATGACCTTCGCGCAGGAATCGAGTTCAGCCGCGTATCCTGCCATGCCAGAACATGCTATTGCTACAGGATTTGTCGATGTAGTTCAGTCACCTGAAGGGATCGCCAGAGAACTCATCACCCTTAGTCATACTATCACACTGCATACGTTGTACCACATGCAACCAGCGATGAAAAAGACTGAGCGCGAGCAGTATTTTTCAACCTTCGCTGACACCTTCCAGCCCATTCTCAAGCTGCTGCAACAACAGACAGGGATAGATTTTCCTTTGTACAAGCCGACGACCATACTACGTCGTATTCAGCGTCGGATGGTTCTGGTGCAGATAGAAAATATGGCAGACTACCTCTCTTTCTTGCTGGCCAATTCTACCGAAGTTGAGGCACTATCTCACGATATACTGATTGGAGTGACCAGTTTTTTTCGGGAGCCATCCCTCTTGCAAACACTCAAACAAGAAGTGTTTCCGCGCCTCATAGAACAAAAGCAAGAAGGAGAAGTCATCAGAGTATGGGTCGCGGGATGTTCTACCGGCGAGGAAGTCTATTCGCTCGTGATCTGCTTCCAGGAGTATTGCGCGGAGCAGGGAACCATTCCTCTTCCACTACAAGTCTTTGGTACTGATCTAGACCTAGCAGCGATTGAGTACGCCAGAGTAGGTATCTATCAGTCCAGGCAGTTGCAAGGTGTCTCACCTGAGCGACTTCAACGTTGCTTTATCAACATAAACGGGAGCTATCGCATTCAGCCCTCTCTCCGTAAATACTGTGTCTTTGCACAGCACAACATCTTGCAAGATCCGCCTTTTTCGCGCATGGACCTGTTGAGTTGTCAAAATGTATTTATTTACTTTGGACCCATCTTACAAAAAAGAGTGCTTCGCACCTTTCATTATGCGCTTGCACCTCACGGCTTTCTCCTGCTTGGCCGAGCTGAAACCGTGGATACGGCTCCTGGATTGTTTACTCACGTCCAGAAGAAACTGCCATTGTATAGCAAACTCGCAACCTATGTACCGTTACCCTTAGACATTGCCTACAGTAATACTGGTATCAAGGGCAACGACCCTCACGGAGAGAAAAACACGATGTATGAGAAGAATAATAGGGAATTGGACATCCAGCAGGAGGCCGACCATCTCCTGCTCGCACGCTATGCACCGGCCAGCGTACTCATCGATACCCAGATGGAGATACTCCAATTTCGCGGACACACCAGCCCCTATCTAGAACCTGCCTCTGGCAAAGCCAGCCTCAACCTGCTGAAAATGGCGCACGAAGACCTGCGCCTCGAACTACGAACCGCCGTCCATACCGTCCGTAAGCGAGGACAACCTGTAAAAAAAGAAGGTATTGTGCTTGTTTCCGCCGGAATCACACGGCATATTACGTTGGAAGTGCTACCTTTGAAAATCGCGGCTCCCGACCCCTACTTTGTGGTTCTCTTTGAAGACACCACACCCTCTTCTCCGGCCTATCATGGAGACGAACAACCCACGCCGATGATAAAACGGGGGGAAAAAGATCGTCGGATTGAGCAACTGGAACAAAAAATTACCGCAACTCGTGAGGAGATGCACTCTATTATTGAAGAACTGGAAGCAACCAACGAGGAATTGCACTCAGCGAACGAGGAGTCCCTCTCCAGTAATGAAGAGCTACGCAGTCTCAACGAAGAACTAGAAACCTCTAAAGAAGAGATACAATCGAGCAACGAAGAACTTCATATCCTGAATCAGGAATTGCAGCAACGCAACCAGGAACTCATAGAAGCCCGCGATTATGCACAGGCGATTGTGGAAACAGTGCGCGACCCCCTGCTCATTCTGGATGAAGACCTGCGCATCCAAACGGCCAATCCCGCCTTCTACGCTGCCTTCCAACTTGAGCCTGCACAAGCCGAACATCGTTTGCTGACTGAGTTAGACAACGCACAGTGGAACACAGCCCCCTTGTGGATACTGTTACAGGAGGTGCTTTCTCACCATCAGAACCTGCTGGATTACGAGACGAAGTACATCTTTTCCACCGTTGGCTCAAAAGTCATGTTGCTCAATGCACGCCGGATCGAACGCGGCGCATCCCGCAAGCCACTGATCCTCCTGGCAATCGAGGATATTACAGAGCGCAAACAAGCCGAAGAACGGCAACAACAATTCGTCTCGCTCGTAGAAAACAGTGGGGATTTTATTGGCATGGCCGACCTCTCTGAGCGGGTCTTCTATCTCAACCAAGCGGGGAGACATCTTGTTGGGCTTGCGGAGCAGCACATGATCCTTACCACACGGTTAGCGGACTATTTGCCCAAAGAGAGCCAACAGCAGTTCGCAGATAGCGTCATGCCGAAGGTTGTTGAGGCAGGACGATGGGAAGGAGAAGTACTGTTTCGCCATTTCCAGACAGATGAGACGGTAGAGGTGCAACAGAATCTCTTCCTGATAGAACACCCTCGCACAAAAGAGCCGCTCTGCATTGCGACAGTGGTGCGCGATATAAGTGAACGCAAGGAGCTGGAACGGCAAAAAGAGACGTTCATCAGTATGGCAAGCCACGAGCTGCGCACCCCCATTACATCGATTAACGGGTATTTACAGCTAGCGCAACGTCGCGTGAATGATCTATTGCGCCAGAAAGAGGTGCTGCCAGCAACAGCGAATAAACCAGTCGAAGAACTTGCTAGAATGCTCAGTAGCAGCCTCCGGCAAGTCGATGTGCAGATTCGTCTCGTCAACGACTTGCTCGATGCCGCACGCATTCAGACCAACAAACTAAACCTGTCGTTTGCTCCGTGTGATCTTGTTCCACTCATTCGCGCAGTCGTCGAAGATCAACGTGCGGTCTCACAAACGCGAACAATAGAGGTAGCTATCCCTGATCAGGAAACAGCCCTCGTGCTGGCAGATCAGGACCGTATTAGTCAGGTTATCGGGAACTATCTGACCAATGCTCTCAAATATTCCTCCGCTACGTACCCTATCACTATCGGGCTAACACGCACACACAAACAGGTGCGTGTGTGGGTTCGAGATCAAGGCCCAGGACTCTCAAAGGCAGCCCAACAGCGTGTCTGGCAAAGTTTCTATCAGGTACCAGGCATAGCTATACAGGGTCAGAGTGGATTAGGGGGAGGAGGATTGGGCCTCGGCCTCTCGCTTT
>JAJZEJ010000188.1 GCA_021828635.1 Chloroflexota bacterium | reverse complement strand
TTGTCGCCATGAGCAACCGCGCTGCACGTATAATACAGCAACGTAATCAGGCGGGAACCGGTACTAACGGAGGTAGGTAGGTATGGATCTTAGTGTTGAAGGTAAATCGGAGCGCATTCCCTATGGTTCACATATCTGCCAGCTTTATAGTAAGGTGACAGATATTCCAAGTGTGACGGCGCATTTGTTGCGCGTAGGACTTTCACGCTCCGAAAAATGTCTTTTCGCCGCGGCACCAGCGCAAGTCAAAGAGTTGCGAGAAGAATTGCGCAAATTGCAGATCGATGTCGATAATGTCATTGAGACAGGACAACTTGTCTTGTATGAAGAGAGAGAAGTTTTTCTGGTTGCTGAAGGCAAACGCTTCGATCCCTACTCTCTCCTCTCCTCACACCAGACCTTTATCTCACAGGCACTCCGCGAGGGATGGCGGGCCGTGCGTATTTCTATTGACATGACCTGGCTGCTACGCGATATTGCTAGGACCGAGCAGATACTGAAATATGAAGCTGCCTCTGATGCCGTCTTCACCTTTCAGGAAGCCCCCATCATCGCGCTTATGCACTACGATCATAGCAAACTACCGCCCAGCTTAATTGTAGAGATACTCAAGCTGCATCCTATCTCGGTTGTCGGCAAGTATATCAGGCGCAACCCGTACTATCTAAATTCTGAGCAATATATGCTCAAAATCCTGCGCATCAACAAAAACAAGGATAAAAACCCGTAGGGGCGTGATTCATCACGCCCCCTTATTTGCCGACGTTGAAGCGGAAGTGCGCGATGTCACCATCTTGTATGACATAGTCTTTGCCTTCAAGACGCTGCAAGCCCTTCTTAGAGGCGGCAGCGAACGAGCCGCAAGCCATGAAATCCTCGAAGCGTGTTACCTCAGCGCGGATAAAGCCACGCTCAATATCAGAGTGAATTTTACCAGCAGCTTCTGGTGCTTTCGCGCCCCTGGTCACAGTCCAGGCCCGTACCTCATCCTCACCTGCCGTCAGGAAAGTAATCAGATTAAGCAGGCGATAGCCGACCTGAATAACACGATCTGTGCCTAGTTTGGGTAGACCTAGTGACTCAAGATATTCTCTGGCATCCTCTTCAGAAAGTTCGGAGAGTTCGGCTTCCAGACGTGCCGAGACTGCCACCACCTCGGCTCCCTCAGTTTTACCACGCCGTGCGATAGTCACAATGCTTCTAGCTTCATCCGTTAAGGCACTCTCGTCAAGCTTTTCGCCGTGTGCCACTTGCTCAAGCAATGTATCGGCCTGACCGAGCATATCTTCACTGACATTGAGAACGTACATACGCGGCTTCAATGTCAGCAGGAATAGTTCTTTGAGGATGATCTGCTCCTGTGAGTCCAGTTCTACCTGGTTGAGCGGCTTGAGTTCATTAAGTGCGTCCTGGAGCTTACGTAGCGTATCCAGTTCCTGTTGATACTTCTTATCGCCCGACTTGGCGGCCTTCGTAGTGCGCTCGATGCGTTTTTCGACGGTCGATAGATCAGTCAGTGCCAGTTCGGCGTTGAGACTATCCAGGTCGCGGTTGGGATCAATGTTCTCGTAGATATGGGGTACGTTGCTATTCACGAAGGTACGTAACACGATAGCTAGCGCGTCGGCGTTGCGAATATGCCCCAAAAACTCTGCACTCAACCCCTCACGCTTCTCAGCCGCTGTGTGCGCGGTATGTACGCCCTGCCCGATACCAGCCACATCGACAAATTCAACGGTGGTTGGCGTCACTTTTTTAGGCTTAAAGATGTCAGCCAACGGCTGAAGACGTGCGTCAGGCACCTGAACAATAGCCAGGTTGGCTTGCACGGTGCTGGTAGCGTAGCCGCTGATCGGTGCGCCCGCTTTGGTTAACGCATTAAACAAGGTCGTCTTGCCGCTTTGCGGGAGACCAATAATGCCAATGGTAAGAGCCATCTATTATCAAATCCTCTTTATATGTATTGCCAAGTATATGTTCTTATCGAGTGTACCATAGCCCGCCTAACGCCCACAAGGGGTGTGAAACAATTAAACACAAGCGTCCTACTGACTTTGCGTCACCGCTCGCATATGGTATACTAACTTCGCTATCTATAGAGACCAATTTATTGCGTCCATTGGCGTGACAATTCTGTATCTATCGCAACATACGTACACGTCTCGGTAGTGAACTGCGTATCTACAAGAGAAGGCGTAGATTGCTCCTATTAACACAAGGGAGAATACATCGTGTCTACACAGCATACTGGGGAATCATCAAACGCTGTTTCCGGCACACCGCAGGTCAATATAACCTCGACGGTTGCACAGCGCAGTACCGGTAGATTGCTGGCAACGCATGGGTATGTAGTCGGTATCGAGATCAGCGGTAGTGGATCACGACAGTCGGTGGCGCTGGCTGATCTGCAAGGAAACATTCTCAGGCGTATTCGCCGTCCCCTCGATTATGTGCCGGACACGGAGACGGTTCTGCGCTTGATTGATGATATGCTAACGGACGTGACCGCTCCTGCCATGCTCAAAGATGGGCGCGTGCTACGTGTCGGCATAGCCGTTGGCGGTCTGGTTGATGCATCACGTGGAGTTGTGCGCACGTTGCACCATGCGCATGGTTGGGACAAATTCCCTTTACAAGATTATTTCGAGCAGCGTCTCTCAGTTCCATGTATCATTGACAACAATGCCAATGCTGCCGCCTTAGCCGAGGTGCAGCGCGGCGTGGGACAGGGTGAGCGCATCGTTCTCTATGTTGGGCTAGGACGTGGCATTGGTGGTGGCCTCGTTGTGAATGGGCATGTCTATCACGGCATGACCTGCACGGCGGGCGAGATTGGTCATATGTTGGTCAAAGAGGATGGCCCACGTTGTTCTTGCGGTGGCTATGGTCACCTGGAAGCGATTGCCTCCGCACAGGCAATTGTGCGCACAATAATCGGTCTCTCCGTCGAGCGCCCAGAGACCGAGGCCGCTATTCGGCGTGTGACGGATGGACGAGCTGAACGCATCACTGCTGAGCAAGTCTTCCTATTGGCTGCCGAAGGTGATACTGTCGCTCGTTCTCTAATACAAGAGGTCCATACCCGGCTCGCTATCGCGCTGGCTAATATCGTGCATATGGTCAATCCAGGCATGATTATCCTGGGAGGTGCAGTCGCGCAAGCTGGAACATTGCTGATTGAGCCATTACAAGAACATATTCGCCATCTCTGCTTGCCTGCTGCCACGGAGTCATTACGTATCGTGCAAGGTAGTCTGGGTGCGGAAGCGAATATCACCGGAGCTATTACGCTGGCATTACAGGACATGTAAACGCACACACTTGAGGAATCATGATAGAAACAGGTCGGATTATTCAACGGCGCTACCTGCTACAACGCCTGCTTCAGCAGGGCCAGTGTTGTGCCATCTATCAAGGCAACGACCAGGTATTGCAACGTCCAGTCGCAATAAAAGTCGTTGCCGCACAATATATCCCTGCATATCGTGCTGCCATCAGGTTGACATCGCAGTTTTCACACCCTAACATCGTTGGCATCTATGACCTGATTGTTGAGCCAGAAGCACTTTACGTGATTCAAGAGTATGTTGAAGGTGAAAACTTCGCCGCTCTTCAGCAAGCGCCACTCTCGGTGTATGAAGTAATCGACCTGGGCGTACAAGTCTGTCAGGGACTACTCTATACGGGTAGCAGTTCGCGCAAAATCTGTCACGGCGACCTCACTCCCTCCGCCATTTTACGGGACCGCACAGGCATGATTCGCATCAATAACTTTGCGCTACCTTCCGATGTAGCATATTTTGCATTGTGGAGCGTTATCGGTGGGGATGGCAACATCATTGCCGACGAGCAACTGCCCTGGGGTCAGCTGACCCCAGAGCGTCAGGCCGATGATGTACGCGCCCTCGGTCTCCTGCTCTATCAATTGTTAGCCGGTCGCCAGGCAGGCACGAACAGTGTGGAACCGCCCGCCGATGGCCGTCTACGCTTCGCTCGCAACACGCCGCCGGAACTTTGTGAACTGGTCGCACGGGCTATTATTCGTCAACACCCACAGCGCATTAGTACGATAGATGTGCTTTATGCGGAACTAAAAGCACTTTCTGAGCAGTTCGCACCAGCTTTCATGCCAACCGAGGTATATGTCCCAGATGTTCCTTCCGTGTCCAGACCGTTGCCGTCTCCAGGCACGGGCAAATTAGTGACGGCTCTGCCCGTGCGTGACACAACTAGTACGCAAGCAGGAGCTACCACCTACCGCACCGATACAAACACGCGCATTACGGCGATGGATACAGTTTCCGCCTCGCCCTCTGTTGCCGATGTGCCGCTCAAACTGGCTGCGCCCCCTCAGATAGCCTATACAGAAGTGGAAATGCCGCGTCGTCGTGTGGGTCTTCCTATGCTGCTCCTGCTTGGTTTGCTCGTCTTCTCGCTCTTCTTCGTTGCCGGTTACTTTATTGCTACCAGTGTCTTTCACCCCTAAAGCTACAAAGTTTTCATCAAGGATGTTATTTCAAAGGGTTCCCATTATCAGGTGGGCGATTGACAATAGCCACGGTACAGCGTGAAATACAGATGAGCTTCTCTTGCTCAT
>JAJZEJ010000172.1 GCA_021828635.1 Chloroflexota bacterium | reverse complement strand
GGTCGCCGTCATACTAGTGCGCCCTGAAACCAGCCCTGACGATGTTCATGGCATGCTAGTGGCGAAGGGTATTCTGACCGCCCGTGGTGGCGCGACCAGCCATGCCGCCGTGGTGGCGCGTGGTCTGGGCCTGCCCTGTGTGGCTGGTTGTGAGGGCATTCGCGTTAACGAGGAGGAGCGCCTCTTCCGCGTCGTCGGTTCCGATATCGTCATTCACGAGGGCGACGACATCTCGATTGATGGCGCAACTGGTGAGGTCTTCCAGGGCATCATTCGCACTGTCGATGCCGATTATGACAAAGAAACCGATTTGAAGCAGTTGCTGGCCTGGGCCGACAAGTATCGCGCACTGGGCGTGTGGGCTAATGCTGACTACCCCCGCGATGCACAACGCGCCATTTCCTTTGGGGCTGAGGGTATCGGTCTCTGCCGCACCGAGCATATGTTCATGGAGCAGGAGCGTCTGCCCATTGTGCAGAAGATGATTCTAGCCAAGAGCAAAGAGGAGCGCGAGGCTGCGCTTGACCAGTTGCTGCCCTTCCAACGCGGCGACTTCAAAGGCATCTTCCAGGCGATGGTCAACCCACAGACCGGCGAGGGCTACCCGGTGGTCATTCGTTTGATCGATCCACCATTGCACGAGTTCTTGCCCTCCTATGAGGAACTGCTGGTCGAGGTCACGCGCCTGGAGACCACCAACGAGAATCCCACGCTGCTGGCCGAGAAGCGTGCCATGTTAGAGGCTGTCGGGGCCATGCGCGAGATGAATCCCATGCTTGGTCTGCGCGGTTGCGGTCTGGGTCTGCTCTTCCCAGAGATCAACGTCATGCAGACACGTGCCATCCTTGAGGCGGCTCGTGAGGTGGCGCAGGCGGGTACAACGGTGCATCCCAAGATCATGATTCCGCTCGTCGGCCATGTCAACGAGCTGAAAGAGGTACGCCGCCAGCTTGAAGCTGTAGCACACGAGATCGCCGACGAAACTGGTGGAGCAGTGGACTACAAGTTCGGCACCATGATCGAGTTGCCGCGTGCCGCGCTAACCGCCGATCAGATTGCTGGTGTAGCCGATTTCTTCAGCTTCGGCACCAACGACCTGACGCAGACGACGTTCGGTTTCAGCCGCGACGACGCTGAGGGTAAGTTCCTGCTCAAGTACCTGGATGGTCTGGAGGAGCCAGGCTTGAAGGAGAAAGTCAAGATTTTGCCTGTCAACCCATTCCAGACGCTTGACCGCGAAGGTGTGGGCCAGTTGGTGCGCATGGCCGCCGAGAAGGGCCGCAAGACCAATCCCGACCTGGAATTGGGCATCTGCGGTGAGCATGGTGGCGACCCCGATAGCATCGAGTTCTGCCACATAGTTGGCCTCGACTATGTGAGCTGCTCGCCCTATCGCGTTCCTATCGCCCGCATTGCAGCCGCTCAGGCCGCTCTGACCGTAGGAGAGAAAGACAAATAAGGGGAGCATCCAACAAACAAGGGAGGGAAACGGCACGCCGTTTCCCTCCCTTGTTTGTTGGATGCTCCCTATACAAGCCCAGGGAAAAAATCCTTTTTTATCTGGTCGCTTCTCACCCCCATATATCTCAGTACCTGCTCGTTGGCTTTCACCATGTCTGGCGGACCCGATAAGTAGTAAGTGCGCTCAGCATAGTCGGGAACGGTGTGCAAAATCATTTGTTCGCTGATTCTGCCCACCAGACCCGGCCAGTTGCGAGGAATAGCCGTTGTATCGGTCAAGGTAAAGAATGTTCTTAGGCCAAGTTTGGTTTGTGCCGCGCTTAAAATATCTTTATATACAATATCATCGGTGCATTTATTGATATAGAAAAGAATAATATCACGTCTTTGCTGTGTATCGAGCATGTACTTCAACATACTTCTAAAAGGGGTAATACCGATACCGCCCGCGATAAAAACGAGTTTTTGTTCAGTATCGGAAGGCAGTGTAAAATCGCCAGCTACCTGAGCGCCAACAAATTTTGTGCCTCCGTTGATCCTGTACAGCGCCTTCTTGAAACTACTACTTTTCTCGTAGAAACGTATGCCCAGGTGAACATCGTTCTCTGTGGGTGATGATGCCAGCGTAAAGTATCTTCGATTGCCTCTACTATCTGTACGAGGATGGGCAAGCGTGAATTCCATATATTGCCCAGGCATAAAGGCCAGCTTTTGTGAAGGTTTGAAGACAAAATCAACAATGTCAGGTGCGGCTTTGATTTTTCTTCTCAACGTGAGCAAGACTTTCTGCTTGGGACTCACGGCGTAAGAGAAGATATTGCCAACGACTAGTGCTAGTTCTGGTGCAGAGTAAAGAGGACCAATATGCAGTTGAGGAAAAAAGAGAACGCCTGTGAGTATTGCATAGTATCTCCTTAACTTCCTGGTTGGTGGAGCAGTCAAGGGTTCGGTGAGCATGACAAAGGCCAGGAAAAAGAGCGGAGACTGCAAAAGCGACTGCTCCACTGCGGTCAAGATGCTATTTCCCTGCACAAGAGAAACGAGACATATAGTGATGATAGCAGCAAGACAAAAACTCAGCACCATATCTTTTTGACGTAGCTTGTGGGTAATGAGCAGGCCACCGAGTAACACAAACGGCAACATGCTGGCTGTGCCTATCCACCAACTGGCGGATTCGCCAAGCACAAACGAGGTAATCACGACGGCGACGGCAGCAGGATTGAAGAGGTGTTTTTTATTGATGGCAAGAATATATTTTGAAGCCATTGCCAGTATCGCGGCCCAGCCGAGAAACTGAAAGGTGGTAGGTGAGCTTGCGGGATTGACAATCAATGCCAGGATGAGGGCCGTGATAGAGGCCGACTCAATATTCGTTGGTACTGTAAAGATATATGAGAAGACAGTATTCATCGCCCAACACATAATGAGCAGAAACGCAGTAGAGAGTAGAAGCGATAGTGGAGAAAAGTGCAGCAGCTTGAAGTATGCCAGAATAGCTGCTATGCCAACCAGTCCACTAAGCACGTAAATGAGCAGCCGGTACATCGTTATTCTATCTAACATGTAATCTATTTTGTTTATCATTGGTGAAGTACATACCTTTCAAATCTACTGGTATATGTTGCTCTTGCATGAGTATCAATCATGTATCCTTCAAAGTCTGCTAACTCTTCGATAAACTGGATACCTTGTTTACCCATTGCAAATGCTGCTGTTGCAAAGCGGTCTGCCTCGTAAATGTTCGGGCCGATTACGGTGATGCTGAGGACATCTACCAGTTGTTGACCAGGATGATGCGGGTCATAGATATGTTGTCCGCGAATGGCGGTGCCAGAGGTTGCAACACCTCTATTTGTAATTTCCAGCACTTTCACGTTTTCGTTACGGTTGAACGGATTGCGAATGCCAATACGCCAAAGTTTTCCATTGTTGTTTCCCGCTACCTCGATATCGCCACCTGCATCGACATAAAAATGGCGCAAGCCTCGCTCTTTCAGCATGTTCGCGGCATTCTGGATGGCCCAGCCTTTAACGAGGCCGGAGGGATCGCAGACGCCTTCATGCCAGATGTCAAAGTAACCCTGAGTGTCTTCTTTCGTCTGGTCGCATAGAGCCAGGATTGTTTGCATATCTTGGCTATACTGTGCAGGTGCAAGCTCACCCCGATTTATTTTTGCTATCTCGCTTGTTTCTTTGTAGGTACTGAACCGTTCATCGACGGAGACAAAGTAGGCAAACACGGCGTTCAGATCGTCTTGCGTGACCTTCTCATCCATGATTTCGAGCGTGATAGGCATACCCATCAGTAAACGTGTCTCTTTCATCGCTATGCAGCGGCCTGTGAGAGCGCATTTGTGAGCGATTGCATGAAGGCTTCACTCGAATCAGTTGCGCCGGTTACAACATTCACATTGGCATTTTGTGCTTGAATGGCCTCGCTGCTGAGCTGAGGATCGGCATAATTATTGATTTGTACTGAAAGGTTGTGGTCACTGGGGTACTGTAAGAATGTTACATTTGTTATCTTGCCATTCTTGATGCTTGCCTGCACTTGTACATAGCCCCATAGCGCGTTGGCAACGCTTCCAGTGTACGTACCATCTTTATATTGAGTACCAGACGTACCAGACGTACCTGCTGAACCCGTTGTGCTAGTTGCTGCCGGAGCAGTTGTGGAAGTTTGACTGGCAGCACCTGACGAGGAACCTGAACTCGCCGAGCTATTAGGCAAGATAGCGGCTGCATGGCTGTACATGAAGCTATAAAAGATGAACGCTCCTATGATCATGATGGCGACAACAAATTTTTTCATCGTGTATTGTTACCTTTTCGGGATATTCTTTAAGGCAATATGCCTATTCATGCCTGAATGGGTTAACCTCGTACTCAACAAATGCTTGTTTAGAACCTATGGTATAGCATAGATGTCAAAAAAAGTGGCAGAAAGTTGTAAAAAATCTGTAAATAAAAAACGTGGCTGTTTTCCAACTGCGGAACGTGTTTATACCTGCATGAGAACTTTCAATACACCCTTTTCCTCGGCTTTTCTAAACGCAGCTATTCCATCATCCAGCATATAGTGTGCGCTGATGAGTGGTTGCACGTCGATCAGTTTGTGGCTAAGGGCGCGGAGGGCGGGCGCGAAGG
>JAJZEJ010000094.1 GCA_021828635.1 Chloroflexota bacterium | reverse complement strand
GAATGAACTGCTGGTGGATGCTGTGGGGCCACCGTGGCTCATCACCAGTAATGGCGGCTTCTCGCCTTCTGGCGCTACATAGTCAGGATTGCGTGGCGCGTAGTAGAGTGCGTATGCAGTCAGGCCGTTTTCCGTGGGAAACTCGATACTTTCAGGAATGGAGAGATAGGCGGGATCGGTCTGTACCTTGCTAACTGCCTGAAATACAGTAGTCTTCCCCGTTGCCAAATCTAGTTGAACAACAGAGGCAGGAGTAGTTGCTGATGCTCCCAGGAAAACGACACGCTCAGGGGCGACGCGCACCTGCCCGATAGAGGTGTAGGGCAACGCGAAAGGCGTGAGTTCGCCGGTTGTGGTGTTCAGGCTCGCCAGATGACCGCCATTTTCGGCATACCAGCAGATGATGCGTTCAGATGAGGCAAAATCGTAGGTCGATTGATTGAAGGCCCATTGCGGCACGCCAAATTCGGCATCCTTCTGGCATAGCGCCTCAATCTGCTCATTGCGCAGACGATACAGGTTCCACCAGCCGGTACGATCAGAGATGAAGTGCAACGTGCCATCAGGCGACCATGAAGGCTGAAAGATTGACTCATTCAGACCACCCGCGATCATCTGCGCATTGCGCAGTGTGCCGTCGTTACTGATCTCGGCGACCCACAGTTCGGTGCCGTCCCAGGGCATATTAGAATGATTCCAGGTCAGCCACGCTAACCGTGAGCCATCGGGATTGAGGCGCGGCGTGGCATAGAAATCATTGCCCGCTACCAGGATTGTGCCGCCATCAGGGTTATCCGTCAACGAGAGGCTAACCAGCGTGTTAACTGCGTTCTGTGATGAGTGTGTGTGATCTTCGCGCACACAAATCAAGCGTTGATGCTGCTTATCCAGAATATAATCGGCATAGCGGAATGCGCCCTCCGGCGTAATTGGCTCTGGCTCGGCTCCCTGCGTGAGGCGATAGATGCGCTGATCGACGAAGTTTGAAGCATAGATGATCCCATTGCTCGCCGCGAAGTCGCCGCCGCCATACTCATGCACGCGGGTACGAGCATTAAACGGCATCGGCGTCATATCCGTTACTTGACCATCCGGCGTGCGGTATACAATGGCGGTGCGCCCATTCTCTCGTGGACGCCCCTCGCTCCAGTACGTATCCTGCCCATCCAACGCAATCTCACCTAGACGAATGGCATCCGCGAGAATCAGCTCAGGCGTGATTGGCGATTTCCACGAACCATAGGGTGCTATCTTTGGTGTAGGCATAAAAAAAATTCCCTTTCATATCAAACAAAGCGGACGTGATAAATCCCGTCCCTACACCGCGAACGAAATGCTGTAGGGACCGATTCATCGCGTCCGTCCCGTTCTTCGTGTGATCAGCGTGGAGAGATGCGATTCCAAACGACGTTGACCCATGCGTGCGACACGAAGACCAGGTCGGACGTGATAAATCCCGTCCCTACAGATAAAGAAATGTTTGATTATCGCAGCATCGTCTGTGCGGCTTGTTGAGCAATGTTGACCAGCCAGAACGGTAGCACAGTACCCATCAGAAAGACGCCGATGGTGGCGAGAGCGACGCCCAGCCAGGAAACCCAACTCAGGTCGTTGCGTTGCTCCGTGTTGGTCGCGGATTCGACAGGCGTGGCTACTCTCATCAGTGTACTGGTAGTTGGCTTGACAGCTACAGCGGTCGCCGCACCACCAGAGGCTGGTATACCACTGATGCGTATGCGTGCCGCGCCGCGTGCTGTCGTTACAGCAGGGGCAACGGGAGCCGTTGTTGAAACTTCGGCAACAGCGTCCTGCGGTTCCTGCTCCATGAACATAGTGGCGATGACGCGCAAGTAGTAGTACATACCCAGCACGCTTGCTAGCACGCCGATAATCAGCAGTTCGGGATGGCCGTTGACCAGGGCAACGTAGAACATGTAGTATTTGCCCGCGAAACCAGCCATTGGCGGGAAGCCAGCCAGAGCAAACAGGAAGACTGCGAGCAGTCCGGCCAGCATCGGTTGGCGATGCCACAAACCTCTCAGGTCTTTCACGTCACTACCTGTACCATCGCTCTTCTCCAGCATCGAGAGAATGCCGAAAGCTCCTAGATTCATGAAGGTATAGCAGAGCAGGTAGAATAGTATAGCTGAGATACCGGCTACACCACCAATGACAACGCCGATCAGCAGATAGCCCGCGTGCGCGATGCTGGAGTAGGCCAGCAGGCGCTTGGCGTTGGTCTGCACAACAGCCATGATGTTGCCACCGATAATAGTCAGGATAGCGATAGCCCAGATTACTGGTTGCCACTCCTTGAGGGCTATACCGAAAACCACATCGAAGACACGCGCAAAGGCGATCAGCGCCGCCGCCTTCGTGCCAACCGACATGAAGGCCGTCACCGGCCCTGGCGCACCCTGATAGACATCCGGCGTCCACGCCTGAAATGGGATGGCCGAAACTTTGAAGGAGAAGCCAATTGCCAGTAAAGCCATCGCAATCAATAACATGGTTGGTACATGAACGATTGTACCAGGAATAGGTGGTGAAACAGCCAGGCTTCTAGTAACGCTCAGGCGTATATTAGCGAAGAACGTGCTACCCGTCGCACCATAGGTCAGTGCGGCCCCGTAGAGCAAGAAGGCCGAGGCAAAAGAACTGAGCAGGAAGTATTTCAGGCCAGCTTCTTGCGAAGATTTGCGCTGTCCCATAAAGGCGCACAGGATGTAGAGGGCCAGTGAGAGCATCTCCAAGCCCAGGAAAACGCTCAGGAAGCTGGTCGCCGCCGCTAAAATCATCATGCCCACAGTTGCTAACAGAAAGAGCGCGTAGTATTCGCCCTGATGTACGATCTTCATGCGCTTGAGATACGCGGGCGAGAAGAGCAAGCCCAAACCACTAGCGCATAGAATGATGATATAGCCGTAGAGCGATCCCTGATCGTAACCGATCATGCCGTTAAATGCCTGATTCAACGCTGTGGCTGTACCGCCAAAGATTTCATAAACAACAGGTCGATTAAACAGAATGATGGTGGCTGCGATTGAACCCAGGACGCCGATGAAGCTCAATAGGGGCAGGACGAAGTAGTTGGCCGGGCCGCTATGCTTGCTACTCGGCCCCTCCTGCGGCAGCAACAGGTCTACGAGCATGACGATTAACGCCATGCCCGCCATCACCAGTTCTGGTGCAATGGCCCCCCAATCGGCGGCACTTACAAAGTACGTAAACGTCATAACAAAACCCCTATCTCACAAAGGCCGTGCCGAGAGTATGCAACGTGTTAAGAACGGATGGTTCCATCAGGGCGGTCAACGGCGCGGGCTGGATGCCGATATAGAACATCAAGACCAACAGTGGTAGCAATAACATAAACTCGCGGATACTGATGTCGGCCAGCGTTCCCTTGCGAATAGCCGCTCCGACCGTACCCAGTGTTTGGCGTGGACCCTCCATGATGCCCTGGAAGAAGCGCAACAGATACCATGCCGCCGGAATGACGACGGCTGTGCCGAGGATACCGAACGTGATATTATTCTGGAACGCGCCCAAGAGCGCCAGGAACTCGCCCGCGAAGCTGTTCAGACCAGGCAGACCAAGCGAGGAGAGCGCGGCAATGCACATCACTGTCGCTAGAATGGGAATGCGTACCGCCATGCCGCCGAAATCGCTCAGCCGCCGCGTGCCGACACGCAGTTCGATAAAGCCCGCGATCAGGAAGAGCGCCGCCGTGGTGATGCCGTGGTTGACCATCTGCAAAACCGACCCCTCAAGTCCCTGCGGATTGAAGGCGAACATGCCCAGGATAATGACGCCCAGATGGCTGATACTGGAATAACCGAGCAACCGTTTGAGATCAGTCTGCACCAGGGCCAGCACAGCACAATAGAGAATACCGATAATTGCCAGTATGCTGATTAAGGGTGCTAGCAGGTGCGCGGCTTGCGGGAAGAGCGGAATGCAGAAGCGGATAAAACCATACGCGCCCGTCTTCGACATTGCGCCAGCCAGCATCGCCGTTACCGGAAAAGGTGCCTCGCTATAGGCATCGGGTAACCAGCTATGGAATGGCACTAACGGTACTTTGACGGCGAAGGCGGCGGCGAAGGCCAGAAAAATCCAGATGCCAGCCGTCCCGCTAATCGGCGTATTCAGCAATGGCTGCAATTCCAGCGTATAGGTACCTGTGGCGACCTGATGATAATAGCCCAGAGCGATAATGCCGGCCAGCATCAGCAGACTACCGACCGAGGTGTATAGCACGAACTTGAAGGCCGCATAGATACGCCGTTCGCCGCCCCACGTGCCGACGAGCAGGTAGGCCGGAATGAGCATCACTTCCCAGAAAATGTAGAACAGGAAGAGATTGGTTGCCAGGAAAACGCCTAGAATGCCGCATTCCAGCAGCAGCATAAAGGCCATATAGTGCTTGACACGCTGCTCAATGCGGAACGAGGCCGCGATGCAGACCAATGTTAGCAGCGATGTTAGCGTGACCAATAGGACACTGATGCCATCGACACCCAGGCTATAGTTGATGCCTAATGAGGCAATCCAGGTCACTTGTTCATTGAAATGGAAGGTGCCGAGATAGGTTTCGCTGGGTACAACCGCCGCGTAGCTGAGT
>JAJZEJ010000775.1 GCA_021828635.1 Chloroflexota bacterium | reverse complement strand
ATTATAAACAATGAGTTAGCGGCGAAATAAGCTATAACTTATTTCGCCGCTAACTCATTGTTTATTTACCAGTATCGCTCTTCTTTCCACGGGTCGGCAGTATTGCTGTAGCCGCGTTGCTCCCAGAAACCGGGGCGATCTTTTTCCAGGAACTCCAGGCCATCGAACCATTTGGCGCTTTTATAAGCGTAGAGTTTCGGCACAATCAGGCGCACGGGACCGCCATGTTCGACAGGCAGATCTTCACCGTCGTGCTTGAGAACGATCATCACATCGTTGTCGTCCAGGTCGGCTAGCGGTAAATTGGTGGTATAGCCGGTCCAGGAGTGGGCCATTACGTGCTTTGCTGTTGGCAGAGGTTTGGCACGCTGCAAAATTTCGCGGATATGCACGCCCTCCCAGGTGTTCTCGTAACGGCTCCAGGTGGTAACACAGTGGAAATCAGCCGTCAAGGTGGTGCGTGGCAGAGCCAGGAATTCTTCCCAACTTAGCTCAAAGGGATTTTCGACCGCGCCCGTGATCTTCAATTTCCAATCAGGCGGCAAGCGGCGCGGCGTTGACTCATAGCTCAGAACGGGCCATTTCTTCGTCAGGTATTGGCCAGGGGGCAAACGATCACGGCCATCGGGGCGCTTCTCGACCGGTGCGGTGGCCGATTTTTTGCCAAACAATTGCATTCCTTTATAACTCCTCTTTATACACAGGCAAACAACTCTACTAGTTAATACGCCATACCCGCGCTCTTTTTTCATTACTTGAGACGCTTACATGGAGCGAAAAGGGGGCAGACCTATCTATCTACCAGAGATAACAACGTCACCTATTGCAACATTCCTGATTTGATAACAAATTGCTATGATCGTTCGTAGTATTGTATGATGAACTAAGCAAAGTTTTATCCGGTTCATGAATCTCAGTATTATGAGGAGAGCTTGTTATGATTATTCTCCTGCTGGCGCTGATCGGTGCCGTGGCCGTAATGGCTATTTTGAGCATCGGACGACTGGCTTTTGGACGACGCGAAGTATTTAACGCCAGAAAGTTTTTTACCTGGTTTGGCTGGTACTTCGTCTTTAACTACCTGTTCTGTCTACTGATCCTCTATTTTGGCGAGCCAGCTCTGACTGGCCCTTTCGGAGGATGGCAATGGATTCTCTGGCCGCTCCTGCTCAGTAGCGTCGGCAACCTCTTCGCCTTTTTCCGGCCTGCGATGGGCGCATTAGAGGATGCCTCTGCCATCTCGCAGGGCCGCTATCGCGGTTCCCCTGCTGGCATAAGCAGTAATCGTATGCCAAAGAACTTCTCGCGTGGAGCCGTGGCTGCCGCTATCTTTGGCCTGATCGTCGTCGGCGTCGTTGGCATCGTCGCCACTATTCTGATCAGCATCTTTACGACTTGGTTCGATGTCAATGCAAAGGCACTGGCCGCCATCCCCAATGTTCATATCATGTCCTCACCGCAGTTGCCACCAACCGACCAGAACAACATTGTGCTGGTCAGTCAGAATGTAGCGGCATACAAGGGACAGCAGATACTCGGCTCTAATGGTCAGAATCTGGGGTCAGCTTATAGCATTGACCCTACTACCTACACGCTGCAATCCATCAATCACCACCTTTATTATGTGGCTCCGCTAGAGTACAACAATATCTTCGTGAACTTATCTAACCGCACCACACCCGGCTTCGTCGTGGTCGATGCCGAGAATCCACAGGCCGAGCCGCAGCTGCTCACGGGTGGCAGTAACACCATTGCTGTATTGCCAGGGGCATTGCTCAACCAGGATTTGTTGCGCCACGTGTACCTAGCCGGTTTCACTAATGGCAATCTGGTGGATCCGACGCTGGAACTCGACGATAGTTTCCACCCGTACTGGACTATCTCGCTGATGCAACCTTCACGGGGCTATACCGGCAATAAGTTGAGTGAAGTGCTACTCGTCAATGCTCACACAGGCGCAATCGCTACCTATCAGCCACAGAATGTACCATCTTGGGTTGATCGCGTGATGCCTGCCCAAACAGTCACGCAGTATCTGACCTGGTGGGGACTCTACCATGCCGCGCCCTGGTTCAATCCGTCCGGCGCGGGCCAGCAATCACCAGCCAGTACTCCAACACTACTCTATAACAACGTTGATCAGCCAGTCTGGCTCATTCCCATGACCTCGTCATCCCTAAACGACAATTCCAGCACCGGCGTCTTCCTCTTCAACACGCATAAGAATCTAGCGGACTTCTATCCGCTCTCCGGCATTGGCATTGCCAGTAACGTGCAGAACACTATTCAATCGACCCGCGCTAACATTCGTAACTATACGGTCGATAGCATTCAGCTCTACGAGATTTATGGTCAACCAACCTGGGTTGCCATCTTCGTACAACCAAGCAATAGCGGCGACATCTTCCAGGCAGTCGGCATCGTTGATGCACGTGACTTGAATGGTGGCAACGTGCAATTCGAGAATACGCTGTCCGCCGCGCTGCAAGATTATCAACAATGGCTCACGCAACAAGGCAACGCTGGAGGAACAACATCGGGCGGCACCACGCAAACCGTGACAGGCAAGGTGCTACGCATCGCGCCTGTGCAGGAGGGTACTAACACCGTCTACTACATTCAAATTGTGGGCCAGAAGGTCATCTTCACTGCCAATCTCACGCTCTCGCCCAAACTACCGCTCGTGCAAGCTGGCGATAATGTGACCGTCACCTTTCTGAGTAGCACTGGTTCGGTCATTAACGTACAATCGTTTAATGACAATACTATCAATCTGGGCAGTAATGTACCTACGCCAACGGCGACACCGTAACTTGACATCATTTGCATAGCACCCATAAGGGGTGTCACTACATCTATCGTGCGCCAAAGGCGCAAAACATACATGTAGTGACACCCCTTATGGGTGCCATGCTCCGGTACCATATACGCTACTCACTTAGTTGTTAAGCACAGTATCGAAGGTTCCTACAACCTCCATCGTGGTCTATACGTAACATTATTAATGAATTTAGGATGTAGCTAACCAACACAAGCAAGAAGGGGCGGCCAAGTATGTGGTATCCACCGGATAGACGCGCATGGCGGCGCATGAATAGACGCAGATATAGAAGGCCGGGCGGTATCATCGGCCTGCTGTTCCTGATCTTCCTGTTCCTTTTCATCTTTTCACACCTGTGGGTCTGGATTTTCTTCGGCATCATCGCGGTCGTGATCGGTGGCTTCTTCTGGCGTGCAGCGAACCGGGGAGGTTTTGGGCAAAATCCTATGAACATGAATCAGCAGCAATATTACCAGCCGCCGCAGCAACAGACACCCTATTACCAACCCCCACAGCAACCACAACAACCCGATGCCCCCTACTATCAGCCGCCACAACAACCTGACCAATCCTATCAGCAGGGCTATCAGGGGTCTCAGAATGGGCCACAATACCAGCCACAGCAACCGCAGCAACCGCAACAGCCCTCGCCCTATGAGCAGTACGAGACACCGCAGACGCAGTATCCTCAGCAGATGCCGCCGATGGAGCAGGGATAAGCAAACATGTTGCAAGACAATGCTGTCTTGAAACGCGACGGGATATTGATTGATCAGCCCAAACCATCGCGTGGTTATGTAATCTTCTTTCTCTGCTGCATCTGCGCTATACCGCTCTTCCTGGGCAGTTTGCTAGCAATCGGGTATGCAGCAGAGGGTATTGCAGCGCCGATGATCGTCGCCTCCGTCACCTTCGCCCTTCTGAGCATTCTTTGCATCGTTATCTTCGCTGGCGTACTCCATACCGGCTACCACATCCACTACGAACTGAACAAAGACGCGCTGAATCTGTATGTCGGGAAGCGCAAAACCTCCTCTATTAAGCTGAACCAGATTATCAACATCGAAAAAAGCGCCTTCAATAGTCGTCTGATAGGCTGGGGCATCGGCAATACTGGTCTCTGCAATCGCTTCCATAATGGCCTTTGTCTGACCGTGCGCGGCATTACCACCTATCGCCTCTATATTAGCCCTGGTGATACTGATACATTCCTTGCTCATCTAAAAGATGTGATACGATAAATTATCATCTTACTCGTAACATGGCAATTTTTATGTATCTCCCCAAGAGGAAAACCAACATCTCCCCGATTATAAGATTTCTACATAGCCTTCTGTTCCATTCACGCGAATTCGTTGCCCATCTTTTATCAGTTTGGTAGCACTTTCCACTCCGATAACTGCTGGTAAGCCATATTCACGTGCGATAACTGCTCCATGAGTCATCAGTCCACCAACTTCGGTGACGAGACCTTTGATAGATACAAACAATGGTGTCCAGCTAGGATCAGTAAAGGAGGTGACTACTATATCTCCATCTTCTAGATCAGCACCTTCCATATGTAAGATAACACGTGCGCGTCCCTCTATCACACCAGCAGAAACAGGTAGACCTACCATTGCTTTGGCTGGGAGATTTTCCCGTTTGTACTCACCTGCAATGATTTCACCATCAGACGTGATAACACGTGGAGGAGTGAGTTTTTCATAGAATTTGTACTCGTCTTTTCGTTGGCTGATAATCTGGTAATCCAGTGTATGTGTGCGTACAACTTCGCAAAGCTCTTCAAAAATGAGATAGTAGATAT